>DATEBU010000029.1:0-3030 GCA_036516675.1 Minisyncoccota bacterium | reverse complement strand
AAGCGCGAGCTTGCGTAGCCACGCCTTCTGGTGGCGCGCATACTGCCACAGCTTGGCGGAGAGGGCGGGGAGGAGCGAGGCCTCGTCGCGCTCGCCCCGTAGATACTCGCCCACGACACGGTACTCAAGCCCAAGCTCGTTGAGGCGCTTATCGCCGACCTCCTCGCGCACACGGCAGACCTCCTCGACGAGCCCTCGTGTAAGGGCGCTCGCGAGCCGTGCGTCAATCTTTGCCCGTAGCTCCTCGCGCGGCGGGTCAATCACCACCCACTCCACCGCATAATTAGTTCTTGGCAATACCCATGTGGTAGTGCGCGGAGGGACGGAGCCGTGGGTGGCGATAATCTCGAGAGCGCGGACAAGCCGGCGGCGGTTGGCCGGGTCGAGCTCGGCGGCGCGGCGCAGGTCGGCGGCCTGGATTCTGCTGAAGAGCTCCTCGGTCGAGAGTGCCTCGAGCTTGCGGCGTAGCTCTTGGTCAGGCGGGGTGCCATCAGGCAGCCCGTGTAAAAGTGCGTCGAAGTAGAAGTGCGTCCCACCTACGAGGATGGGGAGCTTCCCACGTCCGGCAATCTCCTCAATAAGACGCGAAGCATCAGCGACGAAGTCGCCGGCAGAGTACGGCTCGTTTACATCACGAATATCAATCAGGTGGTGGGGCACGCCGCGTATCTCTTCGACCGAAACCTTCTCGGTCCCGATGTCGAGGCCGCGGTACACCTGGCGACTATCGACCGAGATTACCTCGCCACCACGAGCCAAGGCCTCCTCGACGGCGCGGGAGGATTTGCCCGAGGCGGTTGGCCCGGCAATACAGAGGATGGAAATAGGCATTAGGCCCTAGGTTATAGGTCTTGGCGCAAAGATTCAATTTGATATACTGGCGCACAAGCTAGCGCCTAACGCCTAATCACCTAATGCCTACCATGATGAACGACACCAAGAGCAACTACTGCGAGCACTGCGGCGGCTTCCACGACCAGGTCGTGGACTACACTTGCCAGGTAAAGGTTGGCCAGGGTGTGCCCGACTTCGAGTTCGAGGCCTACCACAAGGGGAGCGTCAAGAAGATGTCGCTCTCGCTGTTGCGAGGCAAGTGGGTAGTGCTCGTCTTCTACCCGGCGGACTTCACCTTCGTCTGCCCCACCGAGCTTGAGGAGCTCGCCAAGCTCTACCCCAAGTTCTTGGAGGCGAACGCCGAGGTTATCTCCGTCTCATCCGACACCGTCTTTACCCACAAGGCCTGGCACGATGCCTCGCCCGAGATAGCGAAAATTGAGTACCCGATGGCGGCCGACCCCTCGGGCAAGCTCGCCTACGCCTTCGGCGTACTGGTGGAGGGTGGGGAGCCGCACCTCACCCCCGACGAGGGGCTCTCAATGCGCGGGACCTTTATCATTGACCCAGCCGGTACGCTCCGGGCCATGGAGATGAACGACAACTCAATGGGCCGCAAGGGCGCGGAGGCACTGCGTAAGCTCCAGATGGCGCAATACGTGGAGACGCACAAGGGCCAGGTCTGCCCCGCCTCCTGGGAGCCGGGCGACGACACGCTCACGGGCGGCGACCTCGGTTTGGTCGGCAAGCTCTAGGCAAAAGTGGACATCCGATGTCCACTTTTGGGGAGAAGAAGGGTAACAGATTCCGGCGGCCACTTCGTGGCCGCCGGGTTCGTTTGGCGAATGACGACAAAAACTCACGACCGTGAGAATTGGTTGTCACCTTGGTTAAGGTTCAGTCGTAGGTGCTGGTGAGCTCCGCCCAGTGCGTCTTTCCAGAGACGGGTGACACGAGCTCCTCGCCATTCTTGGTCAGGGGATTCGCGTCCTCAATCCACTCATCCATTTGCGTCTCGATGAGTGCAATTATTTGATGTCCGTCGATATATTGGCGTCCTGACCGGTTGCAGAGTGCGAGGATTGGGCGCGCGAAATGAGCACCCCACGGCACGGCAGTAATTGCTGCGGCTTTAAGCTTGAGCAATGTACCGCCCCTGACCACCGTATCCTCTACAAGCAGAAGCGGGGTACGCGGCGTAAAGCCAAATCGCAGGAAGGCGAGCCCGTCTGCAGTCTTCTCGGCATAGGCTGTCTCCATGTGCGTGAATTCGCCAATCCGCGTCGCGAGCGCGATGCCGCCTTTCTCGGCACCGATGACGCAGGGCACTGGGTCTCCGTGCCGCCGCATAGGGAAGGCTAGGGGCGTTGCTCGCGAGACGAGCTCTTGGCACGCTGCCGCAAAGAGAGCTGGGTGCCGCTGTACGTTATGCCCATTGAAGTAGCCATTGCTCAAGCGGCGGCGGCCATCTTGTGTGGGGGTCGTGAGGATAACATTCGGCCGTGCTGGGTGGCCGTCATGCTTCCAGAACGCACCAATCGCCGCGAACCGTACTGCCCAGTCGTTAGTCTCTGCATGCATCCGGAATGCTCCTGCTTGGTTGGATACGTCTGGAGAGGACCCTACCACGTCTCGCGCTAAAGCAGAACTTGCGGTAAGGTCCTGGGAGACCGTTCAGGTCGTTCTGGAGAGTGGAGAAAGCGGATGGCCGAACTGTGGTTCCCCGATCGCCTGTACAAGGCGGTCATGGAGAAAAAATCCATCCTCTGTCTGGGTATGGATCCGCAACTCTGGAATATGCCCCAGTGCGTTTTCACGGACGAGCTTGCCCGGAGCGCGCTCGGCGATTTGACTGGCTGGACGCTGCGAGACTTCGTCCGCGATGTCATCCACGCCGTGCGCGACCATGTGGTGGCCATTAAGTTCAACACGGCGTTCTTTGTCGAGCATGGCGCGGCCGGCATGGAGGCCCTCGCGTATGGGCAAGGAACGGCGAGAATGCTCGGGCTCCTCGTCCTTAACGATGCCAAGTGCGATGACGGCGACGACACAGCTGTCGCGCACTCACGAGGGCACATCGGCCTCGTTACCAAAGTCGCGGACAACAGAACACTTGTTCAAAAACCGTCGCCCATTCGGGTGGACGCCGTGACTATTGAGCCCCGCCTCGGCGACAACTGCTTCGACCCGTTCCTC
>DATEBU010000028.1:0-5710 GCA_036516675.1 Minisyncoccota bacterium | reverse complement strand
CACGCGGAGCGTGGCGAATCCTTGCAGAATCAGGATTTTGTGGGGGGAATGCAGAACAGACGGCGCTTCGCGCCGACCATATTTTTGGTTCTGAAACCCTTTTCGAAAAATTGCGGAGGCGGAGAGATTCGAACTCTCGAGGGCCTTTCGACCCTGCCGCCTTTCCAAGGCGGTGCACTAGACCACTATGCGACGCCTCCATTTACAAACTATCAACTGACAATGCCCAACTTACAACAAATACAGCCCAAGGAGAAGCTCAATTACTGACTGCCGAGGAGGCGCTTGATCCGGTCCTGCACGGGTGGGTGCGTGGAGAAGAGGCGTTCAATCCACGCAAATCGGCTCTGCTCGGGCTTGCCAAACGGCTCATCTATGAATAGGTGTGCGGTCGCGTGGCTGGCGTGGCGCAGGGGGATGTTCGCGTTACTGATCTTCTCGAGTGCCGAGGCGAGCCCTTGCGGGTACCGTGTAAGGAGCGCGCCGGACCCGTCCGCGAGATACTCACGTCTGCGACTGATGGCGAGCTGGATAAGCTTGGCGGCAATCGGTGCGAGAATGATGCCGACGACCGCAAGGATGAGAAAGAGTGCGTTGCCGCCCCCTTCTCGATTACGCCCGCCGCCGCCAAAGAGCGACATGCGCAGGAAAATGTCAGCGACGATCGCCACAAATCCCGTGAGGACCACCGCCACGGTCATCAGCAGGATATCGCGACTCTTGATATGAGAAAGCTCGTGCGCGATGACTCCCTCAAGCTCGGTGCGGCTCATCACTCTAAGCAGACCGGTTGTCGCGCAGACAACGGCATGCTTCTCATCGCGCCCTGTGGCAAAGGCGTTCGGCGCTGGATCGTCTATCACGTAGAGCTTCGGTTTCGGGAGGCCCGCGGTGATGGCGAGATTTTCGGTGACGGTATAGAGGTCGAAGAATTCTTCGCGGGTGGCCGGCCGGGCGTGGCTCATGGACAAGACGAGCTTGTCGCTCGCCCAGTAGGCGTAAAAATTGGTGGCGACAGCAATCACAGACGCAACGAGTAGGATTGCTGGATTCCCGAAATACCAGGCGGCCGCATACCCGATTCCGATGACGACAATTGCGAAGACAACGATGAGCGTCCATGTGCGTCGTAGGTTACTTGCCCGTTGTGAATACAGGTCCATAACCCTATGGTAGCAAACCGCGGCCTATCGTGCCTCAAGACGCTCCTCAACTAGTTGAATCTCGTGGTCAATGCCTTGGATAAGCTCGTAGTCGGAAATCTGCGAGGCAGTAATCCAGGCATATTCGGTCGCGTCCTCGTCAAGGGTGACTTCCCCACCCGCGTACTTGCAGTAGAAAGAGAGCACGATGGCTGGGATGCCGTCGGGGCGAATGAAGGCGACATCCAAGAGATAATTGATGTCAGAGACCTCAAGCCCCACCTCCTCCTTAATCTCTCGCCGAAGCGTCTTCTCCGCCGCGTGGTACCACTGCGGGCTCTCTTCGTTGGCGAAGGTAGCCTCTGTCTGCATATAGTCGTCTACCTCCATCCCGCCGCCGGGCACCGTCCACTTTCCCGGCCACGCCTTCTTGTGCAGAGCGCGTTTGGCAATGAGATACTTCCGCGCACTGCCCCCTGCCTCGAGCGCAGTCGAGGGGTCATCCTTCCAGATGATGCCCGTCACCGCGATACGATGCATCTCCCGTTCCTTCGGTTCGATCATGGGGCGAGGTTTATGGGGCCGCTACTGCCTCATGAGGAGCATTGAGACGATGCCGACCACCGCAACGATACCGAGGATGCCGAGGATCTTCTCGAGCATGAGCTGACTCTCGTTGACCGTGCCGATGTCGAGGATAATCAGGGCGCCTATAATGCCGGCCGCTACCACCGCGAGAATAATGATGAGCTTAAGGAAGCCAGACATGGTTTAGAAGCTTACCTTGACCGGCTCCCGTGCTGCCTGGTCGGCCTCGGTAAGCTCGAAGAGGTCCATTGGCTTGAAGCCGAAAGAGGAGGCCATCAGATTGCCTGGGAAGATTTGCTCGGCCGTGTTGAGGGCCATCACCGTACCGTTGTAGAAGCGACGGGCTGCCTGAATCTTGTCCTCGGTATCGCCGAGCTCCTTCTGCAGATGGAGGAAGTTCTCATTGGCCTTCAAGTCCGGATACGCCTCGGAGACCGCGAAGAGCGTCTTCAAAGCGCCGGTGAGCATATTCTCGGCCTGTGCCTTGTCCGCCGTACCGGTAGCACCCATGGCCGCGGCGCGCGCCTTGGTAACATTCTCGAATGCGCTCGCCTCATGCGTGGCGTAGCCCTTGACTGTCTCGACCAAGTTCGGAATGAGGTCGTAGCGACGCTTCAACTGGACCTGGATGTCGGCCCAAGCCTCCTTTGCTCGGTTCGTGAGAGTAACGAGGCGGTTGTAGGCCATCCATACCCAACCAATGATGATGACGATGACGCCCAGCACAATGTAAGTAATCATATGTTGAGAGCATACCAAGGATAGGGGGTGGGTGGAAGCCCTATCAACAGGGCCTCCGTTGCAAAGACTCATTTGCTATACTGCAGGCATTATCGGTTAGCTTGTAACCCTATGGATAGCAGATGGCTGGGCGTTATTGTGCTCATTATCATCGTAGCGCTTGGTGGCTGGTACGTCTTCACGAACCCCACAACCAGCCAGGTACCGGTAACCGAGACGATTCCCCCACCCGAGGAGGCCACAACCACTACTGCCAACATGCCGCCCGCACCAGTCACCGTTACCTATATCGATACAGGGTTCTCTCCTTCAAGCGTGACGGTCAGTGAAGGCCAAGGCGTAACCTGGACCAATCAGAGCTCGCGTACCATGTGGGTCGCCTCGGCCATGCACCCTGCGCATACGATATACGATGGCACCAACAAGGATACCCACTGCGCCGCAGGGTATGCAGGCGAGGCACCGTTCGATCAGTGCGTAGCCGTCCCCGCCGAGGGCTCTTACACGCTCACCTTCACCAAGGCGGGCGACTGGAAGTATCACAACCACGCGAATGCAGCTGACTTTGGCTCTGTGGTCGTGACAGCCGCTCAAGCAGTCGAAGGTACATCTCCAACTACGACGACCGTCGATGTCCAGTAGCTCACAGGCGGCTCACCTCACATTGCGGGCCGGGCTGGCCTTCGCCTTTCTCTACCCACCCTATGCAGCGCTCTCTGATCCGACCTCGTGGCAAGCGTACTTCCCTGCCTTCGTGCATGCCCTACCGCTGTCGCCGATTGTCCTCCTGCACGCCGTCGGCGTGCTCGAGGTAGTCATCGCTCTCTGGCTCCTCTCCGGCTGGCGTATCCGGCTACCCGCCTCTCTCGCCGCCGTAATGCTCCTCGGCATCGTCGTCTTCAACTGGCCGCAGCTCGATGTCCTCTTCCGCGACCTCTCTATCGTGGCCATTGCTCTCGCGCTCGCCCTCTGGCCAGCAACACAAAATCGTGCCCGTATGGCGACGGATTCAAGAGGATACTAATGGCAGATATATTCACTCGCTCAAAGCTGAACCCAATCCTTCGACCAGGTAAGGACTAAGGTCATGCTCCATACCGCTACGGCCGCGGACTTGGACGGCTCATGGCATCGTAATGGCCCGGCAATGCCCGGCTTCGACTTCTTCGCAAGTGGCGGCAAAATGGTCCGATGGGAGCATGGCAAGCCAGTGGAGAAAACGGTAACTAAGCGCGGCCATCACTTCTCAAAGTCCGGTTGCACGGCATGGGCCCCGCTGGCGGATATCCTCAAGCCCATTCCTTCTTTGCAATGAGGGATATACTTGCTCGCATGCATCCCAATGACCTTATTGAGAAGTACTTTGCCCGGTTGAAGCCCGAGCAGAAGCGCGCGCTCGGCAAGCTCGGCATACGGACCGTGCGCGACCTCCTCTACCACTTTCCTTCACGTTATGAACGCTCGGGGACGGGGGCGACGATTGCAAGTGCCGCTCCGGGCATTGAAGTTACGCTCTACGGCACCATCAAAAAGCCGGAGGCCAAGAAGAGCTGGAAGAGTCGCCGGCCGATGGGACAGGCAACGCTTGAGGACGCCTCGGGTCGCATCAAGCTCATGTGGTTCAACCAACCCTACATTGCGAAGTCGCTCGCGGACGGGATGCAGGTGAAGGTGAGCGGTACCGTCACCGGCACGGCCGAGCGACCCTATCTTGCTAATCCATCCATCGAGCCCTCCAAGGGCGAGGTCGCTCACGATACCCTATTCACAGTGGATGTCCCGCCGAGCAACGTACTCTACCCTATCTACCCCGAGAGCCAGGGAGTATCTTCCCTTTGGTTCTTACACGCAATGAAACGCGTCTTCGCCGCTCACATTCACGAGACCATCCCCGACCCACTGCCCTCTGACATTCTCGCCCGTTATAAGCTGCCAGCGCTCACTGATGCGCTCATCTATATCCACGTGCCACGCCGGGCGGCAGATGCACAAGCCGCAAAGAAACGCTTCGCCTTCGAAGAGATATTCGCGCTCCAGTTGGCACTCGCCCAGAGGCGACATCTGCTGCAGGCAGAACGCGCGCTTCCGGTGGTGGTTGACCGGCGTGCGCTTGAGGGCTTCGTCGCCACGTTCCCCTTCCCGCCCACCCGGGCGCAAGAGCGCGCCATCGCCGCTATCGTGGCCGACTTCGAGCGCTCTCACCCTATGCTCCGACTCCTTGAGGGGGATGTGGGCAGTGGCAAGACGGCGGTCGCCGCCGCGACGGCGTACTTGGTCGCTACCTCCGACCTGCAAGTGGCCTATCTCTGCCCCACCGAAATTCTCGCCAAGCAACACTTCTCAACCTTCGTTGCCTACTTCCGCGACCATCCTATCCCCATCGGGCTTGTCACAGGGAGCGAGTGTAGAGTCTTCCCTTCCCGTGTACGGTACGAGGAGTCGGCGAAGCTCTCGCGAGCGACCTTTCGCAAGCGCGTAGCCGACGGCCTCATCCCGATTGTTATTGGCACGCACGCCGTCATCGAGAAGTCACTCGTCTTCAAGCATCTCGCCTACGCGATTGTTGATGAACAGCATCGCTTCGGCGTGACCCACCGCAAACGCCTGACGAGTAATCATGCAATCGTGCCTCACCTGCTCTCCATGACCGCAACGCCCATCCCGCGCACACTCGCCTTGACTATCTATGGCGACCTCGACCTCACGCTGCTTGACGAGATGCCCGCAGGCAGGAAGGCGATTGTCACGCAGGTATGCGGGAAAGGTGAGCGCGAAGAGGCCTACGAGCGCGTACGCGCCGAGCTCGCTCTCGGGCACCAGGCCTACGTCATCTGCCCGAGAATTGATGAGCCCGACCCGCAGAAGGAGTTGGCGCTACAGGCTAAGTCAGTGAAGGCAGAAGCAGAGCGTTTGTCACACGATGTATTTCCGGGTACTATCATCGGTATCTTGCACAGCAAGATGAAGCCGGCAGATAAGGGGGCTGTCATGACGGAGTTTGCCGCTGGAAAGATTAAGATTCTCGTCGCCACATCGGTGGTAGAGGTGGGCGTGAATGTGGAGAACGCCACGGTTATCTTGATTGAGGGGGCTGAACGCTTTGGTTTGGCGCAGCTCCACCAACTGCGGGGCCGCGTCATCCGCTCGACCCATCAGGCCTACTGCTTTGTCCTGCCGGAAACCTGGGGGCCTGCCACGCGCGAGCGGATGCGTGCATTCAAGAATGCGAAAAATGGCTT
>DATEBU010000027.1:0-9239 GCA_036516675.1 Minisyncoccota bacterium | reverse complement strand
GCGAGAGCAGCGTGTGGAGCTCCTTCCCGAGCACTATGAGTCCTTGCCGGACGCCAAGGCCGAGTTCTTGGAAAATCTCTCGGTCAAGAACGAGGTGCTCGCGGCGCTAGCGAAGATACCTGAAACCGCCGCGAGGCTCCTGCGGTTACAGTTTATCGACGGGAAGACGCAAGAGGAGATTGCCGCAGTCGAGCACCTCTCGGTCCCCGCTGTGAAGACCCGTGTGCACCGCGCGAAGAAGTTATTCAAGAAAGTATATGACGACCAACACCACCCCTAACCCCTCCAATATCGAGCGTGTCGTGATGCGGCGCGTCCGCACCATTCGCCTTGTTCGGCCGATCTTCTCGATGGGCGCGCTCGCCTTTGTCATATTCATTCTCGCGCTCTGGGGAATCGGGAGGGAAGTGTGGGTGGCACGCGTCTTCGAGAATGCGCCGGGCAGCCTCGCCCTCTTGCCAGGCTTCTACTTCGCCGCCTTCGAGAACACGCGGTTGGCTGTCCAGCTCCTCACCCTCGCCACAGTCGGCTCCCTCATCTACCTCGCCCGCGCGACCGCCGGGCTCGTCAGTAGCGTCCTCACTCCCGCTCGCGCCTAATTGCGCTACGGTGGTGCATGGCAGCTCGACAGGTCTGACGTCCTCTCCTATAGTGACGCAGGACTAGCATGGTCCTGCACATAAAAAAGGAGATAGCCCATGTCGGAGAAGATGAAGGCGCGGGCAGTCTCACTGCTCGCGAAGGCCGGTATCACCATTAACGGCACGGAACCCCACAGCCTGCTGGTGCGTGATGAGCGGCTCTATCGTCGCGTATTCGCGCACGGCTCGTTAGGTTTCTGCGAAGCGTTTATGGATGGCTGGTGGGGCGCGCGCGACCTGCCTGCGTTCTTCCGCAAGATCTTTGCAGTCAACCTACATCGTGAGCTGTGGGGCATCGAGACCGCACTTCTTGTGCTTCAGGCCCGCATCCTTGATATGCAGAGCGTGAGGCGGTCGAAACGCGTCGCCAGACAGCATTACGATTTGACTCCTGTGCACGAAGCGATGCTCGGCGCATATCGTGTCTATAGTGGGGGCTACTGGCGCGGGGGAGCGAAGACGCTCGACGAAGCCCAGTCAGCCCAGCTCGAGCGCAATTGTCAGATGCTCGCGCTTCGTCCCGGCGAGACCTTGCTCGATATGGGCTGCGGCTGGGGAGAGCAACTTAAATGGGCCTGGACGCATCATGGGGTACGTGGTGTGGGCCTCACGCTTTCTCACGAGCAGGTGGCGTATGCGTGCGAGCAGTGCGCCGATATGCCGATTGAGTTCCACCTTACCGATTATCGGCATATTGCCGGGAGTTACGACAAAATCGTCTCGACGGGTATGTTCGAGCACGTGGGCCCAAAACACAGCCGCACCTTCATGCTCAAGGTACGGGAACTTCTCAAGGATGCCGAGAGCTCGCGTGCGCTCATACAGTCGATTGCCGGCATCGCCTCAAGAGATGCCGGCAACTCCTGGATGAATCGCTATATCTTCCCGGGCGGAGTTATCCAGTCGGCTGCACAGATGTTCACGGCGATGGACGGTCTCTTAGTACCCATCATGCTCGAGAATATCGGGCCCGACTATGCGCTGACCCTGCGTTCTTGGCGGGAGAACTTTAAGAATGCGTGGCCACGGCTCTGGGGAGGCCCTTTTGATGAGCGCTTCTATCGTATGTGGGACCTCTATCTCGCATCGAGCGAAGCGAGCTTTGACGTACGGCATCATCAGCTCTACCGCATGCTGCTCTCTGCCACAGGAGTCCCGGCTGACTTCCATCCTCCTGCGGCGTGAGTGGCCGCGACCTTCACAAGCGCTCCATCTCTGGAGCGCTTGTTCCTTTACGGGCGTTACGCCTCCACAAGCTTCACCTTAATCTGCTTGAGGAGGTCCTTGGCGACGTCCTTACTCTCGCGGAGCGCGGTGCGGGTGGCGTCGTAGCCCACGCCGAGCTTGGTCTCGCCCATCTTGTAGGTGGCGCCGCTCTTGGCAACGATACCGAACTTCTCCCCAAGCGCGATGAGCTCGCCCTCCTTGCTCACCCCCTCGCCGTAGATGATGTCGAACTCGGTGGTCTTGAAGGGTGCGGCCACCTTGTTCTTGACCACCTTCACCCGCGTGCGGCTCCCCACCACCTCCTCGCCCTTCTTAATGGATGCGATGCGCCGGATGTCGAGCCGCACCGAGGTGTAGAACTTCAGGGCCTTGCCGCCCGGTGTGGTCTCCGGGTTGCCGAACATCACGCCTATCTGCATGCGGATTTGGTTGATGAATATGACGATGGTCTTGCTGCGTGAGACGATGCCGGTCAACTTGCGGAGCGCTTGACTCATGAGGCGCGCCTGCTTGCCCACGTGCTGTTGGCCCATCTCGCCCTCTATCTCGTCTTTTGGGGTCAAGGCCGCGACCGAATCGATGACGATGATGTCGACGTTGCCACTCCGGACGAGCGACTCGACGATATCGAGCGCTTGTTCGCCATTGTCTGGCTGGCTGATGAGGAGCTCGGGGAGCTTCACCCCGATATGCCTCGCATACTCGGGGTCAAGCGCATGCTCGGCGTCTACAAACGCCGCAATGCCACCGGCGCTCTGCGCCTCGGCTATCACGTGGAGGGCCAGCGTGGTCTTACCGGAACTTTCGGGGCCGAATATCTCGATGATACGCCCGCGTGGGAGCCCGCCCACCCCGAGCGCGGCGTCGAGCCCGATTGAGCCAGTAGGGATGACCGGTATCTTCTCGACCCTACCGGCACCGTAGGTCGTGATAGCCTCGTCGCCAAATTTTGTGCGGATCTCCTTCAAGGCGGCTTCAATGGAACGCTGCTTTGCGTCCTTGTCGGCAGCGGCAGTCCCTACCTCCTTCAGAGCTTTAGGCACCTTCTTCTTGAATACGGGCATGGGCAAGCTAGGTTAGTTAGGGTACGTAAATGTAGCGCTGTCTCGTGACGCTCCGGCCGAACCGATCAGTGGCCACGAAGGTTAGTATAGACCCCCCACGAGGGAAGGCGAGGGTGGTCTCGAAGCGGCCGGCCTGCTCCGCCAAGAGCGGCCCGCCGTTCAAGGTGAGGGTGGTAGCGCGGGCTACTCTACCTGCAATGGTCGCTACCCCGTCGGGGTAGCGTGCGCCCTCTACGGGTGCACTAACAGCAAGAGAAGGGCCTCGTACGAGCGGATATGCTTCCCAGAGGCCGTAGGCGACGAGCGCCGTGAGGACGAGGCCGAGCAGAATCCTGGTCACAGCATATCCTCTTGAGATGGCTCGGTGCTCAGAGAGTGGCCAAGTACCTCCCGCGGCTTGCTACCATCGGCCCCACCAATGACACCCCTCGCTTCGAGTACGTCCATAAGTCGCGCCGCCCGCGAGTAGCCAATCTTGAGTTTGCGCTGCAGGTAGCTCGTAGAGGCGCGACCCGCTTCTTCGACTGCGCGCCGCGCGTCTTGGTAGAGGTCGTCGTCAATCTCGCCATCATCGTCAAAGTTGGTGTCGGCGAGCATAATCGCGTCATTAGGCTCTGTGCTCCCGCTGCCGGACGGCCCGCCGAGCTCGAGGGCTCCGAGGGTGCCGGCGTTGTGATTCTTGATGTAGCTCGCAACCTTCTTGACCTCGCTCTCGCTGATGAAGGCCGTCTGGAGCCGGACGGGCTTACCCATGTCGCCCGACTGGTAGAGCATGTCGCCGGCGCCAAGCAGGGTCTCGGCGCCCGAGCCGTCGAGGATGGTTCGCGAGTCTATCTGTGAGGCGACCTGGAGCGCGAGACGCGTCGGGACGTTCGCCTTGATGAGTCCCGTGATGACGTTTACGGAGGGCCGTTGGGTCGAGAGTATCAGGTGGATGCCGACAGCTCGCGACATCTGCGCCAACCGGACGATGGCAGCCTCAAGCTCGCGCGGGAAGCTTGCCATGATGTCTGCGAGCTCATCAATAACCACGACGATGTAGGGCAGGGCTTCGGGGAGCTCTGTACCAGAACCGTTGCGGGCCAATCGCTTTTTCGCGGGCTCGTAGATGGAGCGGTGATAGCTGTCCACGTCGCGTACGCGCTCGGCCTCCAAGACACTGTAGCGTCGCTCCATTTCCTTGCCGGCCCACCGCAGCGCGAGGATGGACCGCTTCGGGTCGGTGATGACGGGAGTCAGGAGGTGGGGGATACCATTGTAGGCCGTGAGTTCAACGCGCTTTGGGTCAATGAGAATGAAGCGGAGCTGGTCAGGGCCATTGCGGTACAAGAGCGAGGTAATAAGGGCGTGTATGGCGACACTTTTTCCACTTCCGGTCGCCCCCGCGACGAGCGCATGGGGCATCTTCGCAATGTTTATGAAGTGGGGCGTGCCGGTGATATCGCGCCCGAGCGCGGCTAGGAGCGGCAAGGTGCTCTCTTGCCACGGCCCCGAGCCGAGCACGCCCCCAAGACCGACCGTGGCCTTGGTTGAGTTAGGCACCTCGATACCCACGAGAGACTTGCCCGGGATGGGTGCCTCGATACGCACCGGGTGGGCGGCGAGCGCGAGTTCTAGGTTGCTCGCCAGCGAGATTATCTTTGAGAGACGGACACCCTCGGCTGGCTTGACCGCGTAGCGGGTGACGGTAGGTCCTACCGAGACCTCATCCATTTCCACATTGATGCCGAAGTTCTGGAAGGTGCGCCGGATGATGTTCGCGTTTGCCTTGATATCGCCCGTGCCTGGGCGGCCACGATCCTCGCCAAGGATAGAGAGGGGCGGCGGTTCATACGCGGCATCAAAGTTGGCGATACCTCGGGGAGTGGCGGAGGGCGGATTCTCGCCAAAGACATTTACGGTTGGCTCCACCTCCTCCGGAGGCTCGACGTCCGGATACGCTTCCGGCTCCAGCTCGTCTTCACTATCAGCGACTCCTTCAAGCGCATCGCCCTCTTCCTCCCCTCTGCGTGCGAGCCTGTCGCGCGCTGACTCGAACCCCCGCAGGAGCGTCCCGGCAAGCGCCTCTACGTCGCTTGCGACCGCGACCCCAAGCGCGAGGACGGCAAAGAGAAGCACGAGCGCACCCCAGAAGCCGAAGAAGCCCGACAGAACGCTCCCTGCGTAGCTCCCTGCCACCCCGCCAAAGGAGGCGCCGGGGAAGAGCCCTGCGAAGGCGAGCGCCGCCGCGAGGATAAGCACGAGGCCCGAGGTAGCCAGCGGGGCAAGCACGGGTCGGCCAAAGCCCGCGTAGAGGCCTACGGCAATGAGCGCAATAGGGAGCGCGAAGGCGCCTATACCCACCACCGCATAGGTCCCCGCGAGTACTGCAGCCCCCACAGGCCCCGCAGAACCGAAGGTCGCGAGCCCCATGAGAATGCCGGCAGCGATAAGGACAATCGCCCCTGCGAAGCGAATGAGCATATCATAGCCGCGCACCTCTTCATCAAGCTCGTCACGCGCCCGCGATTTGCGATTCTTGCCATTCGTTCGTGCCATAACTTGGCCATTGTAACACTACGGGGCGAGGGTTCCTCGCATCTTCATCAGCGCAAGAGCCCGCTCCATTGCACAGGGGCAGAGAGGACGTATACTGTCCTATATGGCTATAGGACAGCGAGACGTTTCTATGAGACACGGTATGCAAAGTAAAGGTCACGGCATAGGACACTCTGGACTTACAGACGGCGACATTGTCTTTGATAAGTTCATATTTGAAAGCCTATTTCATAAGGACATACGGAGGGTATTCATCTACAAGAAGGCGCAGCGGCTCGCGAGCGCGCTCTACCTCATTGCTCCCGCCTTTACTGACACCGCGTCCTTGAAAGCTCGTATTGAGGCTACGGCCGTGATGCTCACCGAGGCGGCATGCCTGCCCCCGGTACACTTCGGCGAGGCGCTCTCACGAGAGCTACTCTCGCTCTCGAGCACACTCGGAATGGCTCGGGCGGGCAGCCTGCTCTCGACCGTGAACGCTGACCTCATCGCGCACGAAGCCCGTTCACTCCTGGCAGACGTCGCTGCGTACGAGGAGCCGCGTCTCGACCTCCCCGAGTCGCCGAGCCTCGCCGCCCTTGCTAAGCAAGTTTCGGGCACGGTAGCCGTCCCGCGACTGGCCACTGTGGCAATTACCTCGAGAGTCGCACACCCCAAACCTCCTTCTCAAGGACAATACTCTATAAGACAGTCGAGCATAATGTCCTTAATAAAGGACAAGGGCAGGGTCTCTATAAAGGACATCACCCTTGTGGTCCGCGGCGTCTCGGAGAAGACCATCCAGCGCGAGCTCCAGGGGCTTATTGACGCAGGGCGGGTCGCCAAGCTAGGCGAGCGACGCTGGAGTACCTACTCCCTTGCTTGAAGGTTAAACCTTCAAGTCGGCACCCGAAGAGCTCTCTCGCGTGGGGGTTGCATTTAAATAAATTGGGTAACTTTTGACGCTCCCAGCCGTCTCTGCTACCATGCGGCCTTGTGGAGTCTGGCGGACGACAGGTTCCGTTATCCACACGCAGACGCTGCCTAGGGCTTGGCCTTCATGTATTTCATATATACTGTGGCACAAGCTCTTCGGAGCGGCACTTTGATAACTGAATAGCGATTCCACAAGGGTCGCCTCAACTCTAGCCAGCTAATCTTGCTCTACGCAGGTCGATACCGCGCGGGGCAGGGGTAGTGTGATTGAAACGTGCAAATGTTATGTGCGAATGAACCTTAGATTAATCACGGGCGCTTAAAATAATTACTAACGGGTATGTATAAAAAGGTAACTACGAAAGCGATCGCAAAGGTCGCGGCAGTGGCAACGGGACTCGGTATGGCAACGTCCTTGCTCTCGCTCGCGCCGATGGCGCACGCGGCAGCTCTGACGACCGACCAGGTCAACGCCGTCATCAACCTGCTCACGACCTTCGGCGCAGACGCTGCAACGGTTGCGAATGTGCAGGCCTCCCTCACAGGCGGTACACCGACCTCGACGACAACGGGCAGCTCCTCTTGTGTGTTCACGATGGACCTCCACACGGGCTCCACCGGTATGGAGGTAACCTGCCTTCAGCAGGGTCTCATCGCCGCAGGGTTCTCGATTCCGGCTGGCGCGACTGGCTACTTCGGTGCCCAGACGCAGGCAGCGGTGATGGCTTGGCAGACGGCAAAGGGCATTTCGCCTGCAGCCGGCTACTTCGGCTCCATCTCGCGCGGCGTATGGGCCACCACTATGGGCGGCACGACCGGCGGGACGCTCCCAGCGGGTTGCACCTCGACCTCGGGCTTCAGCTCGACGACAGGTCTGCCTTGCTCGGACACGACACCGTCGGACGATGACGACGATACGGCAGGTCCGCTTGAGGGTGGCGCTGGCTCGGTGGACACCTACACCCTCATCTCCAGCCTCAACAATGAGGATGTCGGCGAGGATGAAGAGGATGTTCAGGTTGCGGGCATTGAGATGGAGGTGAATGAGGGTTCTGACATCGAAGTCACGGCGGTAAAGCTCGTCTTCGTACAGGGGACCGCTAACCACGACTTCGACAAGTACGCCTCTGAAGTCTCTATCTGGCTCGACGGCGAGGAGGTTGGTCGTGTTGACGCAGATAAATTCAACTCCGACAACACCTACACCGCGACCATCTCGCTTGACGGCGCGATTCTCCGCGCGAGCGAGACGGGCGAGCTCGTCGCAGCAGTCTCTGGTATCAACAACCTTGACTCGGCTGACGCAACGGACACCTGGACGGTTGACTTCCGTCAGGTCCGCTTCGTGGACGCTGATGGAGCCTCTATCTCGGAGGATCCGGGCACGGGCACGCGCACGTTCTCGTTCGAGGACTTCGCAACGGCCACGAACGCGGTACTCAAGCTCTTGGAGGATGATGCAGACATCAACGACGCTCGCACGGTAGAGGTTGATGCCACTGCAGACACCGACGGCGTTGACGTGCTCTCCTTCACCCTTGAGGCTGAGGGCGACTCTGACCTCGAGATTAAGAACTACGCCGTCTCGGTCACCGTTACGGGTGCCGCGAACACGGACGATGTTCTCTCGAGCCTCACGCTCTGGATCGACGGTGAGGAGATTGCTTCGGCAACCACGGTCTCTAGTGGCGGCACAACCGAGGATTACCTCTTCGCGGATGTGGATTACACCATTCCCGCAGGCGAGACGGTTGAAGCGGTCATCAAGGCAGACTTCCTCTCGATTGCCGACGCACTCGACGAGGGCGACACCATCGCCTTCGCTATCAACGAGGACATTGACCACATCACCACGCGTATCAAGGTCGTGGATGAGGCGGGCGACGACCTCGTAGACGCGGACATGACCGGCTCGGCCACCTCTGGCGCCTTCGAGATTCGCTCGATCGGCATCATGGTCGCCTTTGTGTCGGCCAGTGAGTCAGTGAACGTAGACGATGGTAGCGACGACGACACGGGTATCTTCAATATCAAGGTGAATGTCGAAGCATTCGGTGATACGGTGTACGTTGCCTCCTCGACGGTGGCAACAACCGCAAGCACCATTGCCGCCACCTCGATCCTGGAGAACCTCTTCAGGCTCAACCAGAACGGCTCGGCTACCACGACGCTTATCAGCGACGCGGTGAGCTTCTCGACCGCTGGGGGCGCGGCGCTCTCCTCGACGGTGGGCAACATCACGCTCACGGAGAATGAGGACACCGACATCACCTTCACGGTCTCTCGCACCAACACGACGGGTGCAGACAACAACGGCCTCTTCCAGTTGCTTCTGAAGGCAATTGCGTGGAACACGGCTGACACTTGGGGCGCCTACAACATCTACAACTTCAATCTCGACGACTTCAAGACTGGCACGGTCAGTCTCGACTAACCCCGCGGTTAGCGTGAGTTGAGATAAGTAGATTGGTAACAGAAAACCACCCTTCGGGGTGGTTTTTTGTGTTCACCTTGCTAAGCTTGCCGTATGCACTATACGGTAGCTGGGGTTATGGGCGCCGCCTTTCTTGCGCTTCTCCCCTTCGTCACGACGAACACGCTCTTTTACGGCCCGGTCGCCGCGAAGTTCTTCTACATCCTCCCCTTTGTCGAGGCGCTCGCGCTTGTTGGCGCCTACCAGCTCTATAGGCGGCAGGAGCCTCTTACCTTTCGGGGTCGCTGGCTGCTCGGCGCCTCGGCCCTTTTTATAGGGGCGCAGTACCTCACGGCATTTCTCGGGGTCTTCCCTGAACGGTCGCTGTGGTCTGACATATTCTGGTCGAGCGGCGTGCTTTTCTTGACGCACGCCGCCCTC
>DATEBU010000026.1:0-2731 GCA_036516675.1 Minisyncoccota bacterium | reverse complement strand
CCGGAGAGCCACCGCCCGAGTCTATCTGGAGTACCACCGCCTTAATGTGCGGGTCCCGCGCTGCCTCCTCGAGCGCCCACGTCACATCCTCGGCAGAGGTAATCGTGTCGCAGCCGCTCGCCGGGTCAGGGGCGCCGTCTGCCGTCAATGGTGCGTAGGTGTAGAGGCAGCCGCGTATCTCGAGCCCCATCACGTTGCACGAGTTGCTCATGTACTCTCCCTCGTTCGCGCCATCAGGCCCACCTGTTGCCGCCGTGTAGCCAACACCAAAGGCGGCCGTGACGGCCGTGGCAGATATCACACCCATGAAGACGATGACGAGTAGTACCAGGTGCGGGGCAAGCCGCGCGAGCCCCACGCGTATCGTAGTGCTCCATCTCTCCCCTCCCCCTTCTTGTGGCATAGCACCAGCATAGCACGGACGCTCCCAGCTAGAGATAGAGTGCGCGGTACTTCTCCGAGAGGTAGTCGGTGAAGGCACGGCTCGTGGGGTACTCGCCCGTAGCGCGCTTGATAAGCGAGGCGGCCTCGTAGGTCTTGCCGTGGATGTGGACATGCTTGCGGAGCCACTCTCGCGGGGTCGCGAGGTCGCCCTTCGCGATGCGGAGGTCGAGGTCGGGGATGGCCCGGTGCATCGCTCTCGAGAGCTGCGCCGCATAGATATTGCCAAGCGCGTAGGTCGGGAAGTAGCCGATGCACCCCGCCGACCAGTGCACGTCTTGGAGCGCGCCCTCTCTATCGCTGCCCACCTCAATGCCCAGGTACTCCCGCATCTTGGCCCGCCATATCGCCGGGATGTCTTCAAGGGCGATGGTGCCCTCAACCATCTCGCGTTCAATCTCAAAGCGCAGGATGATGTGGAGGTTGTAGGTGACCTCATCAGCCTCGGTGCGTATCAGAGAGGGCTTGACCTGGTTTATGGTGCGAATGAGGTCGTGGCGCGAGATGCTCTTGAAGGGCCTGGGGAACACCCTCTGGAGTCGCGGATAGAAGTACCGCCAGAAGGCGTCACTCTTGCCGATGTTATTCTCCCACAGTCGCGACTGCGACTCGTGGACGCCGAATGAGACCGCCTCGCCAAGCGGCGTGCCGAAGTGTTCCGAGGGCAGGCTCTGTTCGTAGAGGGCGTGGCCGGTCTCGTGGATGGTAGAGCCGAGCGAGTAGAGGAGGTCACCCTCGCGGTAGCGGGTGGTGATGCGTACATCTGAATGATGGAGGGTGATGGTGGAGGGATGCACAGCTTCGTCGAGACGTCCGGCGGCAAAGTCGAATCCCATCTTTTTGGCTATCATCTCGTTGAACACACGCTGCTCGGAGAGCGGAAAGTGGCCGAGCGTACGTTTGGGGTCCACCTTTACCTTTGAGCTCTTGAGCTCCTTCAAGAACGGAATGAGAAAGTCCTTGAGCTCGTTCAAGATGACGGTGGCTGCCGCAGTCGTGAATCCGGGCTCATAGGTGTCGAGCAGGGCGTCGTAGGGCGAGTCTTTGTAGCCCACCAGCCGCGCCTCCTCACGCTTCAACTCGACAATCTGCCGGAGGTGCGGGAGAAATAGTTTGAAGTCGCTCGTGCGGCGCGCCTCTAACCAGACACGGTGAGCCCTTGACTCCGTTTGGGCGCGCTGCGCAACGAAGGCACTCGGTAGTTTCTTTTGCCGTTGCCATGTACGCCATGTCTCCTGCACAATGGTCGCGCCCTTGCCTCGGAGTTCTCCACGGTCGGCTTGTCGCTTGAGCCTCGCGAGGAGCCCGCCCTCATCAATGGCGAGAAGCTTAGTGTGCACCACGCTCGCCAAGTGGGCGGCGGTAACTGACCGCGCGTCGGCACCCTTCTCGGGCATGTGCACGTCCTGATCCCAGCCAAGCAGGACGCCAGCCGAGGAGAGATAGGCTATCTCGTTCAGACGTTTGACGAGCACCTCGATGGGTCGTGGCGCTTTGGCTTTGGCCCTCACGCGCCTTACTACCCTCTTTTTCTTCGCGCTCCTAGTATTCTTCATGAGATGCCCCAGTATAGCCCGAGCGCCACGGTGCGCCACTATTTTGCTAGGTCGAGGGTGTCGGTAATGCGAATCTGCGCGACGAACTCGGGCACGTGAGAGACCAGTATCATCGCGCCCTCATAGCGATCGAGTGCCTGTGCGATAACAGGCAGATGACGGAAGTTAATGTGGTTAGTGGGCTCATCCAAGAGGAGGAGATTCGGCTTCTGTATAAGTGCCGAGGCCAACAGCAGCCGTGCCTGCTGCCCGCCAGAGAAGGAGCGGACGAGATGGTCGTGGGGCGCCAGTAGGTGCACCGTCTCAAGTACCGCGTCAATCTTGGGAGCAATGTCGTAGACCTTGGTATCAAAACGCTTCTCAAAGAATGCTTGCACCGAGAGCTCAAGCTTCTCGCGCGGGATAACCTGGAGCGCGGTCGCCACCTGAGGCCATGCGAGCGATTGATGCGCCCCCCGCCGGGCGCGAGGCGCCCCGTCATAAGTGCGAAGATGGTGGACTTGCCCGCGCCATTAGCGCCCATGACCGCAAGTTTGGTCCCCCGCCGCACGGCGAAGTTCACCTCGTCGAGAATAGGTTTGTCATGCCCATATTCGAACGAGACGTCGTCAAAGCGTATAACACTCTCTTCACGCACCATGGTTTAGTTATGAACGGCCCTCAACTACCTTGATGAGTCGGTCGAGCTTCAGGTTGAGCAACTCAAACTGGCGAGAGAGGTCAGGTGCGTGCGA
>DATEBU010000025.1:0-4095 GCA_036516675.1 Minisyncoccota bacterium | reverse complement strand
CAAAGATCGGGCGCGCTTCGTACATGACCTGTACACCTTCAATGATGCGCAGCCAGCGATGAACTTCCTCCATCATGGTCGGCAGGGCATCCTCCCTGCTCCTGCGCGGCAGCTGCTTGTGCATATCCATGCGTTCGCGCTCATGAAGAACCATTACCATCTTCTGCTCTCAGAACTCGTCGAGAACGGTGTATCTCTCTTTATGCAAAAGCTTAATATGGGCTATACAAAATATTTTAACGAGAGGTATGGACGCGTCGGTACGCTCTGGCAAAGCAAGCACAAGAAGATACTTATCGAGCGCGATGCGCATTTCCTCTACATCCCCTTCTATATCCACCTCAACCCGCTCGACTTTAACTTCCCGCAGTGGCGCACGGGAGCCATACGCCACCCGCGAGCGGCTCTCGCAAAGCTCACGGAGTATCGCTGGAGCAGTCACCTTGACTATCTCGGCATACCAAACTTCCCCTCCCTTACAAATCGCGCGGAGATAGCCCCATTACTCGGTACGCGCAGCGAATATGAACGGACCATCGCCGAAATCATACGCGACCCACTGCTCGCAGGCGCCGCTGATATGTTGGAGTAAAAGTGGACATCGGATGTCCACTTTTGGTTTATTTAAGGAAGGCGCTCTGACAACGAGATGATAGCTGACCATACGCCCTCCCCGTTCGTGGTATAGCGATACAGCTTGCTCATTACGCTCCTTCGAGAAGTTCCCAACCCTCCGCGAGGAGGGGCTCGGCTTTTTTGTACTTGAGTGTGTGTGTCTCTCCCCCTTTGCGGATGGTGACGATATCATTGCGGCCCGGTGTCTTCGCGCGAATAATGGGTACCGATGGAGTAGCGTGCTCCTCACTGCCTACGGCTTGCAGGTGTGCACGTATCCTCTCTTCTTCGGAACGAATACGTGTCTCGTCGGTGACGACCACGCGTGGCAGGTTCTCAGAAAATGCGGCAGCAATATCGCTCTCCAACTGTCGGAAGCGTGCAAGGCCCTCTCGCCGATACTCTATTAAGGGGTCGCGTTGGCCGTAGGCGCGGAGTGAGACGGAGCGGCGCATATACTCCATCGTCTCAAGGTGTTCGAGCCAGAACGCATCAACGACCTGCAAGAGGAGTCGGCGCAAGAGTGGGATGAATGCGTCAGCAAGTGCCGCCTGCCGCTCGTCGAAGGCGATTTTGACCGTCTCGTCATTGACAACGAGGTCGCGTGCGAGTGCCTCGACCTCTTCCGCGCTCCCCAAGAGAGCGGCGCGGCGGCGTGCATAGATGGCGAGACGCTGCGTATTCATCACGTCATCGTAGGCGAGCACCTGCTTACGCGCGTCGAAGTTGAATCCTTCGATGCGCTTCTGCGCTGTCTCGAGCGACTTGGTAATCATCGAGCTCTCGATAGGCTCGTCTTCAGGGATGCCGAACCGGCCCATCACCTTCTTCAGCATCTCGGAGGCGAAGACACGCATGAGCTTGTCCTCAAGCGATACGTAAAAGCGCGTCTCGCCCGGGTCGCCCTGGCGCCCAGAGCGACCGCGCAGCTGGTCATCAATACGCCGAGCGTCGTGCCGCTCGGTGCCCACCACCGCAAGGCCGCCCGCATCAATGACCGCCTGCCGCTCCGCTTCTGTGGCGAGGGCGCCGCCAAGCTTGATGTCAACGCCACGACCCGCGAGGTTAGTCGCAACGGTCACCCGCCCCGCTTCGCCCGCCTGCGCGATAATCTCGCCTTCACGCTCGTGGTTCTTCGCGTTCAGCACCTCGTGTGGGATACCAGCTTCCTCGAGATACCGACTCACGACCTCGTTATCCTCTATGGAGACGGTACCAACGAGGACGGGCTGTCCCTTCTCATGTCGCTCCCTGATAGCGCGCGCCGCCGCCCTATACTTCCCCACGGCGCTCTGGAAAATGAGGTCGTCCCGATCGAGGCGAGTGACCGGCTTATTGGTAGGGATGGCCACAACCTCGAGTCCGTAGACGGTGTAGAACTCCTCTTCTGAAGAGAGCGCTGTCCCAGTCATTCCGGCAAGCTGATGGTACATACGGAACAGGTTCTGGAAGGTGACGGAGGCGTACGTGCGCGTCTCGGCCATAATCGCCACGCCCTCCTTAGCCTCTACCGCCTGGTGGAGCCCCTCTGACCAGCGACGACCGGGCTGCAAGCGCCCGGTGAATTCGTCAACGATAACAATCTCACTTCTGCCCTCCGGGGTGGGGCGCACCACGTATTCCTTGTTCGCATGGAACAGCGCTTTGGCGCGCACGGCCGTCTCAAGGTGGTGCGCGTACTTGACACCGCCTTCGGTATAGAGATTCTCAATACCGAGCGCCTCCTCCGCCTTCCGGATACCGGCTTCGGTTATCTGTACCGCATGCTGCTTCTCATCAACGGTATAGTCCTCCCCGCTCGAGAAGCGCTCAACAATAGCTGCAAATCGTTCGTAGAGCATCCCGGAGTCGCCGGCAGGCCCGCTGATGATGAGTGGTGTCCGCGCCTCATCAATCAAGATGGAGTCAACTTCGTCAATAATCGCGTAGTGATGACCGCGCTGTACGAGCTGTGAGGGGTCATAAGCCGTATTATCGCGCAGGTAGTCGAACCCGAGTTCATTGTTGGTCGCGTAAGTTATGTCGGCGGCATAGGCCTCTCGCTTGGTCGCGGGACGCAGGTAGTCGTAGAACACGCGAAAGAAGCCTTCGGTATCGCGCTCGGCATCCTCTCTCTTTTCCACATGTGATGCGTCATATACATACGCACCTGTCGAAGTGACCACGCCGACCGTGAGCCCCAGATAGTTGTAAATCTGTCCCATCCAAGTCGCGTCGCGCCTGGCAAGGTGGTCGTTCACGGTGACGATATGCACACCCAAGCCCGCAAGAGCGTAGAGGGTAGCAGGGAGGGTGGCGACGAGCGTCTTGCCCTCTCCGGTACGCATCTCGGCAATCTTCCCCCGAGCGAGCGCCAGACCACCGATGAGCTGGACATCGAAGTGCGTCTGGCCTAGCGTGCGCGTCGCGGCCTCGCGCGTGAGCGCAAAGACAAGGGGGAGCTCCGCCTCGAGCGCGCCTTGACTAGGCTCGGAGCCACCGAGGCGTGCGCGAACTGCGGCTACCCGCGCTCGGAGCTCGTCCACCCCGAGGGCCGCGAGCTCACCGCCAAGTGCGTTCACCGCACGTACCACGGGCGAGGCGGCCTTCACGAAGGCTGCGGACTGGTTTTGTGAGAAGACCCTTGAGAGGAACCCTAGCATCAGGGCACTATACCCTAGCGACGGGCCAAACGGAAAACGCTCCCTCTCGCGAGGGAGCGTTTTCCGTTACCGACTAGCGGCGGCGCTTTGCGGTCTTGCGCTTTGCTGCCTTCTTTGCGGTCTTGCGCTTTTTTGCTGCCATGGTGGTTGCAGGTTACAGCTGATAGGTCGACCCACTTGTCCTTCGATAAAACTCAGGACAAATGTTTCTGTACGTATTATCGCGCGCAAATATATTTTTGTGTACGAAAAAATGTGAGATGTGTGGATAACTTCGCGCAAAATTTTTTAGCAAAATGATTCGACTTCGCGTTCAATACTGATACCAAACGTATCCTGCACTCGTTGTTCAACCTCGCGCGCGAGCGCCTCGACGTCCGCGGCGCGTGCGCCCTTCGACGTAACAATCACGAGTGGCTGCCGTTCAAACAATCGCACGAGCCCGTAACGATAGCCCGCAAGGCCAAGTACGTGATCGAGAAGCCACGCAAGTGGTACCTTCACCGTTCCCTCCAGGAGCGGATAGAGCGGCAACTCTGGATAGCGCACCCGGAGCTCCTGGGCTTTTTTTGCAGTGATAACGGGGTTCTTGAAGAATGAGCCAGCCGAACCTCCTTCAGTCTCCCGCGGGAACTTCTCTTGGCGAATAGCGCGCACGGCCGCCGCAATCTCGCGAGGCGTGGTAAGCGGCGCTCCTGCCTCGCGCGCGCGCACCAGGTCCGGGTAGGTGAGCCTCGGCTGCGCCTCACGAGAGAGTGTGAGGGCAATGTTCGTGATAATGAGGTCCGGACGACTCTTGAAGAGGCTCGTGCGATAGCTAAGCGCCGCCCCTTCGCTC
>DATEBU010000024.1:0-5532 GCA_036516675.1 Minisyncoccota bacterium | reverse complement strand
CGGCACCGGCGTTTTCGTCTTCGTGCGTACGTCGTTCAAGAAGCTCGGCGGTATCGAGGATCTGGAGCTCAAGGGGGGTGGAACCGTATGGCAGTACTTCGCCAGACAGACCGCCGTGCTTGCCGCAAAGACGTCGGTCGGAATGCATGGCTACTGCGGTATAGGTGCAGTCGTCGGCGCCAACAATCGTGATGATGTCGACTGGATACGCGATTTGCTGCGCGAATCATGGTTCCTTAAGCCAGGCGTCGGTGCCCAGGGTGCGGATTTTGACGACGCAGTCCGCGGAGCTAACCGCGACGGGAGCGGCATTCTCGTCAATAGCGGCCGCAGCATTATCAATGCTGGCATACGCGGACGCGAAGCGAGTATCACCCGCAAGGAGTGGCTCGCTGCCGCCGAGCGCGCGGCCCGCGCGACCAAGGATGGTCTCAACGCCGCATTCGTACGAGCAAGGACATCGCTATAACAAGAAGAACAGGGCCGCGCGCAAGCGCGGCCCTGAATGCATTTAGGCATTCCGTCAAGCGGGGAAATGCGATAGGATAAGCCTCAGGCCGAGATGGCGGAACTGGTATACGCGCACGACTCAAAATCGTGTCTCGCAAGAGTTGTGGGTTCGATTCCCACTCTCGGCACTATGATATATTCGTGATATGAACGAGGAATCTAAATATGTCCCGACCAAGTATGACTCAATCTTTTGGATTGAGGTGGACAGGATAAAGCCGAACCCGTACCAGCCTCGCCGCGAGTTTAGCGAGGAGGGGTTGAAGTCGCTCGCCGAGAGCATCCGACAGTACGGCCTCTTGCAGCCCTTGACCGTGACCCGTGAGGAGGTCGAGCGCCCAGACGGTGGTCTCGAGACGCAGTACGAGCTCATCGCTGGCGAGCGGCGGCTCCGCGCCTCCAAGTTGATTGGCTTGAAGCAAGTCCCCGCCGTCATTCGTCACGGCGAGAGTAATCTCACCAAGCTCGAGCTCGCCATCATCGAGAACCTGCAGAGGGAAGACCTAAACGCGATAGACCGCGCCAAGGCGCTCTCGCGCCTCATAGAGGAGTTCGGCATCTCACACGTAGAGGCCGCCGCGAAGATTGGCCGCAGTCGCGAGTACGTCTCAAACTCGCTCCGCCTCCTCGGGCTCCCCGAGCCCATACAAGAGGCCCTGGTCGGCAAGGAGATTAATGAGGGCCACGCGCGTACCTTGTTGATGCTCTCTGACCGGCCCGAAGAGCAGGACACGCTCTTTCGCGAGATAGTCTTGAAGAAGCTCCCCACGCGCGCGGCCGAGCGTATCGCGCGCTCCATTGCCCAAGACCGCGTGCGTCGCAGCTACTACCGCAAGACGGCAGACCTGGTGGCTATCGAAAAGATGCTCGCCGAGGCGCTTGGCACGCGCGTGATTATCGAAGCGGGCGCCGAAGGCGGCCGACTCACCATAGACTTTTTCTCACGAGAAGACTTGGCCCAGCTCGCCGACACGCTTTCGGCTCATCAGCCGGATTCCACGGCTGATGAGCCGTCCCGAGCGGAGTCGAAGGGCAACAGCACTCTCGTCCCACCACCCGTTTTTGATAACACCACGCAGCTTGAGCCAGAGCCCTCTGGCGAGCCTACGGCTCCACGCAATGCAGAAGATAAGAATGAAGACGAGCGGCTTTACTCTGTAAGCGAGTTTAGTATTTAGGGAACACTAATGCTGATGAGTCAGTGCTAGGAATGTCTGGGAGTGCGGGCTCGGCGCGAGCGTGCGGGTGGGTCTGGCTCGGTCATCCCGAGCGTAGAGCGGATGTGTCGCCGCGCAAGCGAGGTCTTGGCCGCATCGAGCCACTTGGCAGAGGGTCTTGCGCTCTCGCGCCGCATAATCTCAACCACATCGCCATTCCCGAGTACGGTGTCGAAGGAGACGAGCTTGCCGTTGACCTTCGCCCCCGCAAGGTGCTCGCCGAGCTCACTGTGAACGGCGTAGGCGAAGTCAATGGGGGTGGCGCCCGTGGGGAGGTCAATAACATCTCCCTTGGGGGTGAAGACGAAGACGCGGTAGGAGAAGAAGTCCTCTTTGAGCCATTCAACGAACTCCTGTGAGCCTGCCACTGCCACGTGTGCGTCGGCGAGCTCGGCGAGCCAGGGGGGCGCCTTGGCAGAGGAACCAGTGCCACCTCCTTCCTTCGCTCGCGAGAATCGCAGGAGAGAGGGAATGAGCGAGCGTGCCCACGCGAACGAGAATGAGGCAAAGCGACCACGCGTAGCCTCGCCAAGCTCCTTGTACGCCATGTGCGAAGCGATACCGAACTCTGCCGCCTGATGCATGCGCTTGGCTCTAATCTGCACCTCGACTATCCCCGCATCGGCCGTGAGCACGGTCGTGTGGAGGGACTGATAGCCATTAGGCTTAGGGAAGGCGATATAGTCCTTCAAGCGCCCGGGCAGGGGTTTGTAGAGCGTGTGCACCACCCCGAGGGCCGCGTAGCAGTCATCGGTCAGGGGGACGATAATGCGGAGCGCCGCAATGTCATTAATCTGGTTGATGTCCTCGCCCTTGCGGCCCAACTTCTGATGCAGGCTCCAGAGCCCTTTCACGCGGATATCAGTACGGAAATCTTTAATCCCCTTCTTCGCGAGTTCCCGTCGGAGCGTCTTCTGCACGCGCGCGAGGCCCACCTCGGTCTCCTTTCGCTTCGACCGGGAGAGCTCAAGGGTGTGGGCGTAGGCGTCTGGGTCGATGTAAGGGAAGGCGAGGTCCTCGAGCCCTTTCTTCATCTCGCCCATCTCGAGACGGTCGGCAATAGGCGCGTAAATCTCTACCGTCTCAAGCGCGATACGACGACGCTTCGACTCCGGCACATGCTCGAGGGTCTGCATGTTGTGGTAGCGGTCGGCAAGCTTGATGATAAGAACGCGGATGTCAGAGGCGGTCGCGACCAAGAGGCGACGCAGGCTCTCGGCGTGGCGCTCGGCGCCTCTATACTTGTGTTTGCCAAGCTTCGTCACCCCCTCAACCAGGAAGAGCACGTCGGGCCCAAACTGCTCCTCGACTTCGCTCGGAGTTGCACGCGCATCTTCGATAGCATCGTGCAAGAGGCCGGCAATTATCGTGGTCGCGTCCATGCCGTACTCGGCCAGCGTCTTCGCCACTGCGGTGGGGTGGACGAAGTAGGCTTCTCCCGAGTAGCGCACGTGCCCTTCGTGCGCCGCTTTGGCGAATTCATAGGCGCGCTCTATGAGCGCGCCGTCCTCGGGCGGGTTCGCTCCTGTGCGTGCGGCTAGAATCTCCTTGACCGTCGTCATATCCGCTACGATACGCCCTTACCGCCAGATGTGCATCTTATGCTAACATCTTCGTGACGGCCTCGGGAGTGAGCGCGGTCGGGTCGGTGCCCTCAGGCAAGTAGATGCGACGGAGACCCTTCTTGAGAAAGAAGCCTTGTTTTGATTTGTAGAGCGTGAGGGACTTGCCTGTTTTTGGGTGCTTGCCGACCTCGCGAACGACCTCGACACCGCGGGGAGGGCGCTTGGGCTCGGCAAGGAGCGCGAGTGCCCCCTCGAGCGTGATGGTGTACGGGTCGCCCTTCTTTATAGAGCGGAACTCTCCATCGGAGCCTACATACGGCCCAAAGCGCCCGACTGAGGCAGTGACAGGCTTACTGGTTGCGGGGTGCATCCCAAGCTCGCGCGGGAGCGAGAGATACTTCACCGCGTTCTCCAGGGTGACTTTGGCGAGGTCAGTGCCGGGTGGGACGGAGGCTCGTTTGGCGGCTGGCAATTTCTTTTTGGGCTGGCGTTTGCGCGGCTTGCCCGCCTTGGTGAGGAGCGGGGTCTCGTCCGCAGGTGCCTCCTCGATAGGCATCTCGACATAGGGCCCGAAGCGACCGGTCTTGATGTAGATGGGCGCGCCCGTCTGTGGGTGCGTGCCGATGGACTCATCGGCCTTAATCTGCTCACCTGCTTGCGTACGGGCGCCGAGACACTCCGGATACTTCTTGCAGCTCATAAAGATGCCTCCACGACCAAGCTTGTACTCCATCGCCTCGTCGCAGAGCGGGCAGGGGTACTCGCTTGAAGCGTCGCCAAGCCCCGTAGCCTTGGGCAGCTTGTCTTTGGCACGGACAGCCTCCTCGAAAGGGCCGTAGAACTCCTGCAAGGTCTTCGTGTAGTCGCGCTCGCCGCGCGCCACTTGGTCGAGCTCATCCTCCATCAAGGCGGTAAAGGAATCACTGATGTACTGCGCAAAGTTCTCTTCAAGCCACCCAGAGACCACCATGCCGGTCGCAGTAGGCTGGAGCGCCCGCCCAAGCTTCTCCACATAGCCGCGGTCTTGGATAGTCTTCATGATGCTCGCATAGGTGGACGGGCGGCCGATACCGCGCTTCTCGAGCTCGCGGATAAGGCCCGCCTCGGTGTAGCGGTTTGGTGGCTCGGTTCGCTTCTCGGTGGCGTCAAGCGAGAGCAGATCAAGTGATTCACCGGCGGCGAGCTTTGGGAGCTCGACGTCCTCGCCGCGCGAGCGTGTGTCGAGGGCGAGCCAGCCGGGGAAGAGGACACGAGAGCCATTGGCAACGAAGTGGGGAACCTTGGCGCTCGCTTCAGCCTCGACCTTCGTACGCATAATGCGCGCCGCAGCCATCTGCGAGGCGAGCGTGCGGACGCAGATGAGCTCGTAGAGCTCACGCTCGTCGGGAGTGACCCCAGCCGTCAGGCGGCCGGGGTCCGTAGGCCGGATAGCTTCGTGGGCCTCCTGCGCGTTCTTGCTGGTGGTCTTGTAGGTGCGCACCTTAAGATACTCCTTACCGAATTGCTTTTCTATAACACTAGCCATTTTCGCCACAGCCTCTCCCGCGAGGTTCACCGAGTCGGTGCGCATGTAGGTGATGTGCCCAGCCTCATAGAGCTTCTGCGCGGCGCGCATGGCGCGCGAGGGGGCAAATCCGAGCCGCGTGGAGGCCACCTGCTGGAGTGTGGAAGTGGTGAAGGGTGGGCGGGGGTTACGCTCCTCGGCCTTCTCACCTATGCCCGCCACCTTCCACGAGGCCTTCTTCCCCTCCTCCACAATCCGCTCGGCCTCCTCCTTTGTCTTCGGTTGCTCAACACAAACAGTGGGGAACTCCCCACTTGCAGCTTTAAAACGTGCATCGAGGACGAAGTAGGTGATGGGGACGAAGCTGTCTATCTCGCGCTCACGCTCTGCGAGGATGCGTAGCGCGGGCGATTGGACCCGGCCCGCCGAGAGCCCGTAGCGGACCTTCTTCCATATAAGCCCCGAGAGGTCGTAGCCGACGATGCGGTCGAGGACGCGCCGAGCCTCCTGCGCCTTGCGTAGGTTCTCGTCAATAGGGCGCGGGTGGGCCAAGGCCTCCTCAACGGCGGCCTTCGTAATCTCATGGAAGACCACCCGCTGCGGCTTCTTGAGCCCTGCGACCTCCTTGATTTGCCAGGCGATAGCCTCGCCCTCGCGGTCGGGGTCGGTGGCGAGATAGATCTCGTCAGCTTTGGCGACCGCCTGCTGTATCTTCTCGATTACGTCGCGCTTGTCG
>DATEBU010000023.1:0-3273 GCA_036516675.1 Minisyncoccota bacterium | reverse complement strand
CTGGTGCCCAGGAGAGGACTTGAACCTCCACGGATTGCTCCACAAGAACCTCAATCTTGCGCGTTTACCATTACGCCACCTGGGCAACGAGAGAACTATAAACTAAAGCGGCTTAGACCGCTACTTTGTCTGCGACCTCTTCAACCACTGGTTCTGCGCTCTCCCCGATAGGAGCCCCGGCCTCCTCGACTGCCGACTCCGGCTCGGGAGCGGCGATAGTCTCATCGCTCTTCAGGTGGAGCATGCGCGCGCCGCGCAGCTGACGGCGGACCTCCTTGGCCGCCTTCTCGCGGATAAAGTAGAGCTTCGCCCGGCGCACCTTGGAGCGCTTCACAATCTCGATAGAGTTGATGGCGGGCGAGTAGAGCGGGAATACTTTCTCGACACCTACCCCCGAGAGCGTCGCCCGCACCGTGAAGGCCGCCCCCGGCTCGGTGCCGTGCTTGACCGCAAGCACGAGGCCCTCGAAGGTCTGGGTGCGCACATTCCGGGTGGTCTTCTCTTTCTTGTCAGCGCCCCTACCCTTCTTAAGCTCCACGATGTTCTGGACCACGAGCACCGTGTCACCCGGGCGTATCCCGAGCGAAGCTCGCCCCGCTACATTGACCGGCGACAGTGTCCTCTGCATGACCCGCGCACTCTACCACGCACCCTATCTGGCAGCAAATCGCTCGCTCGCACCCGCGAAGCGCTCGAGTACAGAGGCGAAATCGGGTGGGAGCGGGGCCACAATCTCCGTGTGACTGTTCGAAGAGAGTGGCAGGTCGATAGCGTACGCGTGGAGGGCGAGGCGGCCCATCCCAAGCGTGGGCGCGCCCTTGGGAGCGTAGAGGGGATCGGCCACGACGGGGTGGTGGATGGCCTTCAAGTGCACGCGGATCTGGTGCGTGCGGCCCGTCTCGGGGTGGAGCTCAAGCAGGGCGTACTTCTGCCCCCTCGGCTGCGCTCGGGACGTGCCGCCCTCTTCCACCTCGCCCACCACCTCGTAGCGAGTGATGGCATCGCGGAGTGTCCCCTTCGCCTTCCTCTGTGCGCTCCGTAGCCGGAAGTCTTTCCGTGAGCGGCCGATGTCGAAGTCTATGACGCCTTTCTTCTCGCTTGGCACGCCAAGCACCACCGCGAGATACGTCTTCTGCACTTCCCTATCCGTAAACGCCTTACGCAAGAAGTCGTACGCTTCTTGATTCTTCGCGAACACCAAGATACCCGAGGTGTCCCGGTCGAGCCGATGCGCGTACGGCCGCTCGAGAGTAACGTCTGAGTATGTTTGTTTAAACCAATCCGTCGCGGTCTCCTCGCTCGAACGCCCGTCAGGATGCGTCATCATCCCCGCAGGCTTATCGACCGCGACAATATCGGCATCTTCGTAGAGGGTGGGCAGGTCCATACCCCTACCGTATCACTTTTTACTTCCCGTGGCGGCGCTCGCGGAGAGTGTATTCGGCGAGGATGGCATCAAACTCGGCCTCGGAGAATGCCGGCCAATACGTCTTCGTGAAGAAGAGCTCGCTGTAGACGCTCTGCCAGGGGAGGAAGCCAGAGAGTCGCTCTTCACCGCTGGTGCGGATGATGAGGTCGGGGTCAGGCAGCCCGTGTGTCCACAAGTGCTTGGCAAATGATGCTTCGGTGACTAGCTCGCCACTCTTCTGGAGAGCTTCGGCCGCGTGGAGGATTTCGGCGCGGCCGCCGTAAGAGAGGCAGACCCAGAGGGTGTATTCGCCCGTAGCCGTCACCTCCTCGGCGTGCGTGAAGAGCTCTTGTATGTCAGGGGCGAAGCGCCCCCGCTCGCCCACGAAGCGGAGGCGGCCGCCGCGTTGCTTCACCTCTTGAAGGTCCGCAGACTGCTTCCTGAAGAAGTGGCGGATGGTGTCCATGAGGTAGTCCGTCTCCTCCTGCGACCGGTTCCAATTCTCGGTCGAGAAGGCATATACGATAAGGTGGTGAATGCCACGGTCTTTGGCCCAGCCGAGCACCTCTTTTAGCTTGTCAGCGCCGTGCTTGTGGCCGAGCACGGCCGGGAGGCCTTGCTCTCGAGCCCACCGACGATTGCCGTCCATGATGATGCCGATACAAGCGGGCACCGAGCCGTCATCGGCTCGAGTTGCAAGTACAGAAGTAGCCGCCTCAAGAGAGGGTTGCATATGTAGAGTAACGGAAATTTGATTATACAGGTTTCTGTGCGCGGTGAGGGGCTCGAACCCCCGACCTTCCCCGTGTAAAGGGGTTGCTCTACCAACTGAGCTAACCGCGCATATGAAAACAATACAGTATCACGACTGCAATTGGTATACACTTATTCCTTCAGTACTTTATACTGTAGTTATGAAGCCTGGTCCGAAACCAAAACGGGATAAGGTGTATTGGTCTCCCGAACTCGCGTATGCTGTGGGCCTTATAACGACTGACGGATGTCTCTATAACGATGGACGGCACATAAGCCTCACATCGAAAGATGTGGATCAACTTCAGACCTTCTTAAGGTGCATAGAGCGCGAGGACGTTCGAATTACTGAGAAAAGCGGTGGGTATCGGAAAAAAATAACGCATGCGCAGTTCAGCGACGTTGGTCTTTATATATTTCTACTGGCAGTTGGCCTCACCCCTAACAAGACAAAAACCTTGGGAGTACTGGCCATTCCCGATGAGTATTTTTGGGATTTTGTGCGCGGTCTGTTCGATGGGGACGGTTGTTCTTACTCCTTTTACGACTCGATATACAAAAGAAGTTACCGGTTTTACATTTCCTTCGCATCTGCAAGCCCGGCTTTTGTAGACTGGTTACGTGAGAAAGTGCGTGCCATTGCAGGTATTCGTGGACACGTCGGCCGACGACCCGGGAAAAGCTACTTGGACTTAAAATATTCTAAGAGGGAGGCTGTGCAGTTGGCACGGCTTATGTACCACCACAATGACGTTCCAGCACTAAGTCGAAAGCGGTTAAAGGCCTTGGCAGCATTAACAATCGCGGAAGAAAGCATGGCGCAAGTCGCGTGCCGCAGGAAGCGTGCCAGAATCGGGCTAAGTTGGTAATATGAGGTGTATTGCCGTGGTGGCGGAACCTGGTATACGCGTATGACTCAGAATCATATCCCGCAAGGGTTGGGGGTTCGAGTCCCCCCCACGGCACCTTCTGTAGAGTATGACGGTAAGAAAACTAGTCTTTCCAATTCTGCTCAAAAAATACTCGGATATGATTATGGTGTCGCTGGTACAGATTATTGGATGTACGAGGGCGAAACGCTTGATGAACGAAGAAAAAGATTAGCTACGCAG
>DATEBU010000022.1:0-3744 GCA_036516675.1 Minisyncoccota bacterium | reverse complement strand
ATGAGGTCGCCCCGTTTGGGGACGAATGGCCGCTGGCTCACCATACCTCTTTACCCACCGGCGGCCCCCAGTCAGTCTCGCCGTGGAGCGTCTCGGGCCTAATGCGCTCGATCATCTCGTCGATGTTTATCGGCGAGCGCTTCTTGGCACGTGCGGGCGTAATAACCACCGAATTGCGCATCTTGCGGACAGTCACTTCCGTCCCCGGCGCAAGCCCAGCGTCCTCAACCACATCGTCGGGTATCCGCACGGCCAAGCTGTTGCCCCACTTCTGCAGTTTGGTAGACATAGATACATTGTATATACAGCAGAGTGCCTGTCAATGCGGTGAAGCGGATGGGTGGGAATGAAATGGAAAAGGGCGCGCCGCAAGCGACGCGCGCCAACCAAAGCTGTCAAGGCACGAGGTTCAGAATGCGCCCCGGGACGTAGATGGTGCGAGAGGGCTGTTTGTCGGCAAGGGCGGTAGAGACAGCAGGCAAGGCAAGAGCGGCCTCGAGCGCCTCGGCCTCGGAGGCGTCCGGGGCAAGTGTGATCTCACCCCGGCGCTTCCCGCCCACCTGCACAACCACCGTAGCCAGCTCGCTTACGAGGAGCGCGGGTTCGTAGGTGGGCCAAGGCTGCTGGTGGACTGATTCCCTAGACGCGTCTGACGCGTCGGGCGACTCGCCTTCGGCGAGTTTAGCCCAGAGGTGCTCGGCAAGGTGCGGGGCGAAGGGTGCGAGCATGATGACAAGATCGCGCACGGCTTGCTTGGACACTTGCTTCGCCTTTTCAAGTTCGTTCAAGAGCGACATGAGAGCCGCGATGCCGGTGTTGAATTTGAAGCGGTCGCCGTCTTCTGCCACCTTCTTCGCGGCCTGCGCAAGCGCCCGCTCAATGTGGGACATCGTAAGTCCAACATCCATGTGGGGACCTCCGATGTCCTTAGCCCGGGGCCCATGTTTGGACATCGGAGGTCCTTCGGCCCGGCCCACGAGGCGGGCAACGCGGTCAAGGAACCTGCGCGTGGAGACAACACCGTCAAGATTCCAAGGGTAGCTCCCAGGCTCATTGTAGGGGCCGATGAAGGCCAGGTAGACACGCACTGCGTCGGCGCCATACTTGCCCACCAACTCGTCGGGGTTGATGACATTGCCCTTGCTTTTGCTCATCTTCGCTCCATCTGGCCCCAAGATAATGCCGCGGTTGTAGCGCTCCTCAAACGGCTCCTCGACCGGCACGAGCGAGAGATCATAGAGCGCCATGGTGAAGAAGCGCGCATACAAGAGATGCATGGTCGTGTGTTCACTCCCGCCTGAATAGCGCTTTACTGGGAGCCACTTCTTCATCATCGCGGGGTCGGAGAACTTCTGCGAATCTTTAGGGTCGAGATAGCGAGTGAAGTACCACGAGGAGTCTACGAAGGTATCAAGCGTGTCGTATTCGGGCGTCCAGCCCTCGCCGAAGAGCCCCGTAACACGCTCCTTAAGCTCCATGGAGGACGCGAGTGGTGCCGAGCCTGTGGGGGTGAAGTCAACGTCGGTGGGCAAGAGCCAAGGCAGGTGTTCGGCAGGCACAGCGTGGGGGGTGCCCTGCGGATCATAGACGATGGGTATCGGGCAGCCCCAGTACCGCTGGCGAGAGACGAGCCAATCTCGCAGGCGATAGTTTGTGGTGCGCTCACCACCCACGGCTGCCACGATGTCCCACATAGCCTCTTCGCTGTCGCGGCCGGTGAATTCACCAGAATTTGAGAGGATACCATCACCCGTGTAAAGGTCTGAAGTCTGCAGGCGTTCCCAAATGAACGCCATGTCTTCATCGCTTGCCACATGTTTTGACACCTCTTCTTTCGCTATCCAAACCACCTCATGCAATGCCTTTTCTTCTTCCGATATCTCATCTCGCGCTTCATCTATCAGTTCAAAGTACACCACATCAAAATGCGCGTAACGATTTTGCTGTTTCACCTCATGATAAAACTGCGAATGTATCCTCCCGCCGATATTCTTTACGAACCGCAAATGCTTGTATCCCGTTTCTTCGTGCACCTCCCGTATGCCTGTTGCTATAGCATCCTCACCGTCATCAATGCCACCTACAACAAACCCTTGCCAATCATTCTTTTTCCACTTCAGGACGAGATATTTTTCTTCGGTCGCATGTTTTACGACTGCCACGACAGCTCTCCGTTCTACAAGCGGTAATTCTGGCCGCACAGCGTCCGAACCTATCATCTTTATGAAAAGCGGCTCAATGACTTCGCGGATAGGCAAATCAAACTTTTTGGCGAACTCGTAGTCGCGCTCGTCGTGCGCGGGCACGGCCATGATTGCTCCGGTACCGTACGAGTTGAGCACGTAATCAGCCAGGTATACTGGTATCTCTTCTTTGGTTGCTGGGTTCACTGCCACCACTCCCTCAAGCTTCACTCCCGTCTTCTCCTTGTTCTCACTTCGTCCTCTTTCTGTCTTCTTTTTGGTCTCGTTTATATATTTCTCTATTTGATCCTTGTTTGGGATTTCGAATTTGGAGCTTGTGATTTCTTGTACCAAGGGATGCTCGGGCGCGAGCACAAGATAGGTGGCGCCATAGAGCGTGTCGGGGCGGGTGGTGAAAACACGAATAGAGCCAAGAGTGGACATCCGATGTCCACTTTTGGCTCGAACTTCGAAATCGAGATACGCGCCCCCGCTCTTCCCTATCCAGGCGCGCTGGGCCTCCTTTATCTCTTCGCGCCACGGCAAAGTCTCAAGATTCTTCAGGAGCCGCTCGGCGTACTGCGTAATCTTCAAGAACCACTGCGTAAGCCGCTTCTCCTCGACCTCTGTGCCGCATCGCTCACAATGGCCGTCGATGACCTGCTCGTTCGCGAGCACGGTCTGGTCCTTAGGGCACCATTTGACGGGCGCCTCGCGACGCTCGGCAAGCTCATGCTCGAAGAGCTTTATGAAGAGCCACTGCGTCCAGTGGTAGTAGCTCGGGTCACAGGCGACCACCTCTTTGCTCCAGTCGAAGGAGACGCCCATCGCGTTAAGCTGGGCTTTCATCCGCTCAATGTTCGCGAGCGTCCATTTGGCGGGGTCTACACCATTCCTAATAGCGGCGTTCTCGGCCGGGAGCCCGAAGGCATCGAAGCCTATCGGGAATAAGACATTCTTCCCGCGTGCGCGCAGCATACGTGCGTAGATGTCAGTGACGGCGAAGGCATACCAGTGTCCGGTGTGGAGGTCGCCGGAGGGGTATGGGAACTCGCAGAGGAGGTAGTACGGTTCTTTGGAGTCATCAGTGAGGTTGCACTCATAGAGACTCAACCCCGCCCACTTCTTGCGGGCCTCAACTTCTATCTTTTGGTGGTCATAGCTCACGGCACATGTGCGTTACTGAGACTGTTTCGTGAAGGGCGGATAGCGCTCGGGATCAATCGTGCGGGAGAAGCAGGTGCGGCCGGCCTCGTGTTGCCAAGAATCCTGCATCGGCTCGCCCCTTACTCCGTAGAGAGCAGGCACGGGTACCGAGCGCACAGATGGCGAAGAGAGTGATTGCGTCGGGGCGTTGAAGGTGGCGCAGAGCTCGAAGGAAAGGGCGCTCTCTTTCGAATATTCATACCCAGCACCTGTCTGTGGGTCGACCGGGGTCTGAAAGCCCAGCAAAGGGTCGTCCAGGTCGGTAAGGGTCGTTGGGAGCGTACGCTTGGTTTGGTAGTAGTTCGTGAGTTGATATTGGATATTTTGCAAATCGCTCACCTTCTGCTCGTCGTAG
>DATEBU010000021.1:0-9048 GCA_036516675.1 Minisyncoccota bacterium | reverse complement strand
GAGAGGCAGGTCATCCTTGCTCTCTGGATAAACGCTGGCCCAGACCACCGACTGCTGTCGCGTAAACCCAAGGAAGGCAGGGAGCACCCCACGAGCAAGCCCTACCGTGTCCCCCACCCCCGCGGTGCCCGCCGCCTTGATACCCGTGACGATGTAGCCAATATCGCCCGCCGAGAGTTCATCGGTGGGTGTCTCCTCCGGAGTGAGATGCCCTACTTCAAGGGCCGTGAAAGCGGCATCAGTGGCCCGGAGCGTGAGCGGCTGCCCTTTCTTGAAGACCCCGTCCGTGACTCGCAGATAGACCGCGATACCACGGTGGATGGAGTAGGAGAAGTCGAAGATGATGCCGCGCGGCTCACTCCCCGCAGCGCCTTGGACGGGCGCGGGGATGCGCTCGACAACGGCGGCGAGAAGCTCGTCAACCCCCACGCCCGTTTTCCCCGACACCGCAAGCACCGTGGCTGGTGAGACGCCAAGCAGCCCAGCGAGTTCTGCCTTGACCTCCTCCACTCGCGCCGCAGGCGCGTCAATCTTCGAGACCACCGGCACGATAACGCAACCCTGCTCACGCGCCATCGCGAGCGTGGTCAGCGTCTGGGCCTCTACCCCCTGGGTAGAGTCCACAAGCAAGATGACGCCCTCGACCGCCGCAAGCGCACGGGATACCTCGTAGGAGAAGTCAATGTGACCAGGGGTGTCGATGAGGTTCAGGGTGTACTCCCCCCACACCATGCGGACGGGCTGCATCTTAATGGTAATCCCCCGTTCTCGTTCGAGGTCCATCTTGTCGAGCACTTGGTCGCGCATCTTGCGCTCGGGTATAGTCCCCGTGCGCTCCAACAGCCGATCGGCAAGGGTGGACTTGCCGTGGTCAATGTGGGCAATAATGCTGAAGTTACGTATCTGTTGCACGGCCTCACTCTACCCCACCCGGCGTGCCTAGCCTACGACCGCGTGGGCTCCTCGGCAGACGGAGGGAGGACAGCGCGTGGGGAGGCGCAGCGCGAGAGCGCTGCGGTAATGTCCGCAAGTTCTTCATTACGAAGGAGCCGGAGTGTGAGAGCGGCGGCGGCGAGACCCGCAAGGCCCGCGAAGAGTCCCTGCAAGAAGACGGAAACAAGTGTCGTCAGGGGTGCGATGTCTCCTGCAAGCGTGAGCACGCCGTAGGCGGTCGCGCCGCCAGCAAGCGCGGCCGTCGCACCGTGTACGAGTGGCCGCAACAGAGTGCGTGCGAGGCCGGGCGCCGCGCGAGCGAGAGCCGCAAGCAAGAACATTGCGAGTACAACCTGTCCGATACTGGCCGCAAGTGCGACGAGGAGAATCCCCGAACCCGGTACGTCACCGACACGCATGAGGTTCGCTAGCGTCCTCGGGAGCCCCGTTGCAGGCAAAGTAAGGAATGCGAGCGCGAGCGCGATTGTCACCCCTGCCCCTACGACCTGATATGCCAGAGGGCGCCATGACTGCCGCGCTGCGTACAGGGCCCGAGAGAAAAGAAGGATGAGACCTTGCGCGAGGAGCCCAATAGCGAGAAGCGCGAGGAGGGCCGCCGTGAGCCGCGTTGCATCCCAGTCGAATGCGCCAGTCCCAAAGATGACGCGCACGAGGTGAGCACGCAACACCAGGATGAGCCCGAGGGAGATGATGGACCAGAGCACGATGTGCCGAGAGCCTGAGGAGAGAATGCGAGTGAATTCACTGCGATTTCCTGGCGCGCTCGCTTCGGATAAGGCTGGAAACGCAGCCACCGCGTACGAAGAGCCGATGAGGGCAAGCGGCACAGCTTCGAGATTGCCCGCAAGAGTGAAGACAGACACGGCGCCGGTCCCAATACGAGAGGCGAGCGCCGTTAAGACAAGTATGGTCACCGAACCCACACCGAGCGCGAGGGAACGCGGTATCGAGTCACGCATGACAGGGAGCATCACCGACAAGCTCGGCCAAGCGAATCTCGGGAACACGCCGGCGCCGAGGACAGTGGGTACATTGACCGCCACGTACGCCATCGCGCCAATAATGACACCTGCGCCTATCCCGGGCAGGCCCCACATCGGATAGAGCACAAGAGTGCCGAAGATGATGCCGAGGTTGTAGAGCATGGGCGAGAGCGCGAAGAGAACGAACCGTCGATGCACCTGTGTCACGCTTGCCAGTACCCCTGAGAGCCCGAGAAGGACTGGTTGGACCAGAAGGAGTCGAGCCAGCAGGATGAATTCGCCCGAGGCACTTGACGCTGAGAGGCTCGGATAGAGAAGCGCGAGGAACTGCGGCATGAACACCATAATGACCAGACAGAACCCACCCCCCGCGAGAGCTAAGAAGGTAGCTGACTCTGAGAGCAGTCGCTTCACGTCCCCTCGACTCGCTCCCGTGATACGCGGGATGAGCACATAGGCGCTCACAAGCGAGGAGACGAGTGCGAAGACAAGGTCGGGTACGCGAAATGCCGCGTAGTAGAGGTCGAGTACCTCCCCAGCCCCGAAGGCGTGCGTGAAGGTCCGATCGCGAAGCAATGCTAACACTTGTGAAGCAAGCGTTAGCGCTGCTAGGAGGTAGGCCGCCTGGTGCAGCCCGCGAATCGGCCCAGCGATGCGCTTAAGGAGTTGCTTGACCATCTCCCGGTGCAGCTGGCGCTGGAGGCTCCATCGGCGCAGCTGCCGGTGCCGGTGCCGGCGCGACAGACGCTTCAGGAGTCGGCGAGATGGAGAGGAGATTCGGTGGGAATGGGTCCTTGCCCTGCGCCAGGGTCAGAGTGGCCGAAGCAACCGCTGCTGCGTTCTCAGCAGAGAGGGCGGCTATGGCTTCGAGCTGCGCCTTTGCCTCGGCATACTGTTTCCCGCGTGCAAGAACAGCCGCAAGGAAGTAGCGGGCATTTGCAAAGCTGGGATTAGTGGATACCGCTGCCGAAAGCGCAGCGGCCGACCCGGCGAGGTCACCCGCAGCCGCACGTAGCACACCCACCTGGAAGAGCACGTTGGCATCTCCTGGCACGAAGTAGGCAGCGGCCTCGGCGGCGGCGAGGGCATCCTTCACATTACCGCCCGCAACAAGAACCTGTGAGAGCAAGAAGATAGCTGCCGTATAGTCTGCCTTCAATGCTATGGCCTTCTTCAGGTCTTCTTCAGCAGCTTTCGCATCTTTGTGCGCAATATCGAGCTGGGCAAGGACGAAGTAGAGCTGCGGATTTGTCGGATTGAGCGCGATTGCGCGATCATAGGCGCCCCTAGCGCTCTCATAGGCTCCCGAGACGCCGAGTGGGACCGCCTGACCATAGAGATTGCCGAGCGCGACCCAGGTCTGGTAATTGCCAGGGGCGAGCTTGGTGGCCGAGAGCGCGGCATTAATGCCCGCAGACATCGCCGCTTGGAATTCTTGCTGTGCGTTCACCGAGGGCGGCGAGGCGCCGAGTATCTCGGTAAGCCTCGCGTTTGCGGTGAGCGCCTGGAGCGCATAGGTTTGTGGGATTGGGGCGAAGGAGAGCGAGGTCTTTGCCGATTGTTCTGCCATACCAAGATCCCCCTTCGCATACGCGGCATTCGCCCGAGCAAGGGCGCCCACGGCGACATACCGCTCGATGAGTGCGTAGGCAGCTCCGACCGATCCAAGGAGAAGCAGGGTAAGAGCGAACACAATCACGAAGCCCAGCCGCGGCGCACGCGCAAACGCGACACCCCACTGTCGTGCACCCTTGGCGTAGCGCATACTTGAGGCGAAGAGGCCAAGCATAACGAATCCAAGAGCCAGAATAACGGGCCCCGGGAGGTCAAACAGCGCGAACGCGAGCAGATATACCGCTCCGACAAACGAGGCGATACCCACATACTGAACGAACGCATCTTCGGGTGCGCGCATGATAAGCATGCGTATGCCGAACACGAAGAAGAGCCCGGTGAGCGCGACCCACGCAAGCGCCCCAAGAATCCCTGTGGTCACCGCGGACGTCGGGATGAAACCGATACCCGAGGGGAAGTCGAGATTCCAGAATATCGTCGAGTTGAGAGAGGCGTCACGATACTTGAGCCACTCGCCGCCAAAGGAGCCGGGGCCGGAGCCAAAGATGGCCGAGTGACTGTACACCTGTTGCCCTACCGAGAGCGTTGAACGCCAGGAGGGACGCACATCGATAGTGTTCACCCCGAGCCCACTCGCGAGCGCGCTCCCGAGGTTACCCCCGATGAGAAAGAAGAGTGAGACCGCAAGCACGACAAGTGGCGTCAGGAACGAGCGCGAGCCAGTGGGTGCGTCAGGCGTGCTCTCGGTCACCGTCATCACCTCGTCGAAGTCCCCTTCGGCAGATGAACCGCCCGTACGACGGGTCATCATGGCCTCGACGAAGAGTCCAAGGGCAACGAGCGCCACGAGAATCCAGGCGAGGGAGATGTTAAGAATGGCGAGTAACGCGAGCGCGATAATGCCAACCACAAGCAGGAAGCGACCAGCACGGGCACCAAGCTCAAGGAAGCGGATAGCCAGAAGTATCGAGATGACCGCAAGGCCGAGCACGATGGCGAGATCTTTTGTTGAACCCACAAGCGAGAAGGACGGGGCAACCAAGGATGGAGCGAACTGCCCTGCAAGGATGATGAGAGCCGAGAACACGACGATGATTCCCATAGAGAGACCCAGCACGCGGAAGAAGGCCCGGTAATGATCTGGGCGACGTATCACGAGGGCTGCTAGGGTACCAAGCGCAGCAAGGGTAGCCATGAAGCCGAACGTATCGTTCTCAAGTGCCGTGCCCCACGCTGCCGCCACGAAAGGCCCGCCAGCGAACGCGCCCGAGAGCGCGTAGGCAAGCGCAGGGAACCAGAGCGCGAGCAGAAGCAGTGCGGGCGGCAAAATGATATTGCCGCGCGAGAGCCGTGCCAGTATCCAGACAGCGAGCGTCACGAGGATGCCGGCCGCGAGCGCAAACGCTTTAGTTGGCACGAACGGGAAGGAGACGGTTGGGATAACCACGACCGTCGCGATGATAATCGTTGCTGCGAGAGCCCAGACGCTTGCCCATTCTAGGGAAACGCGCCGAGGCGAAGGTGATTGCGGAGGCATAATCTCATGTCCCGTTAATCTAATAATATGAACCCATGTCACTATAACCCCTCCGCAGCCCGACCGCGATGCGTTCTCCACAGCGATATATGTGGTATACTATATGCGGACCCTGGCTAGACGACCGCTCCGTAGGCTTCAGCCTGCGGGGAGGAAAGTCCGGGCACTCCCCCGCTTTGCGGGGAGCTACGTAGCAGGTAACGCCTGTCCGCCGCAAGGCGCGAGGTGCGAACAGAGACGAGCCTTCCGCTTCCTTGGGGCTTGCCCTGAGCGAAGTCGAAGGGTGAAACGGCTAAATCCTTACGCGAGTGCAAGGCCGTGTCCCGAGGCATAAGCCGAGGGAAGTGCCGCTTGAGCCCGAGAGTAATCGAGGGCCTAGATAAATGGTCGTCCACGACAGAACCCGGCTTATCGGCCAGAGTCCGCAAAATCAAGAACCCCCGCTCACGCGGGGGTTCTTGACTTACTCAATCTCACACGTGCCGCCGGCGCAGGCGAGCTCCTTCTTCATCTCCGTCTCGTCCTGACGCTCGTAGGCAATCAGCTTGCTGTAGTCAATCTTGGGGAACCGTGCGAGACGCGACTCGTATTCCCCCTTGCTTATCGCCTCGTAGGGAGCCATGAGGTACACGTGGTTAGAGCGCGGGAGGAACGAGAGCCCGCCGATGATATCCCAGTTCTTCTGAATCCAGTCGACGACACCAATCCACTCGTCTTCACCCACCGAGATAGTGGCCGAGGGGTTGTGCTCGGTGAAGTTGACCTTGACCATCTTCCAGTACTCAAGTTGGTCGAGCGCCGTAAGGTCGTCCTTGAAGCGCGCCTCTTTTGAATGATCGGGGGCCTGCACGGGGAATTCAACCACGAAGGTATTGGCATTTTCCATCGTCTGGCCCACCTCCGGGTAGTACGGTACGCCCTGGTCGCGCACGAGCTTGAAGAGCGAATCGGTCGCGCTGATGCGCACACGGCGGATATAGTAGGGCGCGTGGCGCGCATGGATGCCTGAGGCGCAGTTGAAGGTCTGTGAGACCGTGCCCGAGGGCTTCACCGCCGTGACAGCCATTGAGGGGTTCACGCCAAGGCGCTTGGCATAGGTGGCGTTGGTCTTGACTGCCATGTCGCGCATCTTGCGCATCGTCTCTGGGTTACGGAACGCTGGTGAGTCCCACTCTCCGGTCGTTGAAACACCCAAGAGGCTCTCGGCTCGACAGTTATCGGTCCACTCCTTTGAAATATAGCGGAAGTTGGTCAGCGTAGACTGATAGGTGCCCAGTATCGCGGCCAGCCGGGCCTTGCGTACCAGGCTCGCCTCCGTGTCCTCGGCGCGCGCAATCACCTCGGAGAGGTTGCAGAATTGCTTGGACTGCAGGACAATCTCGGCACACGGGTTGGTGCCGATGGGCCCCTCAACCGCGCCATCGGAGTTAATGAAGCCGCGCTTGTTGAAGAATTCGACACGGCGCTTAGGGAGCGACTTCGCGAGCGAGCCGCGGTTGAAGATACCTCGCTCCCCAGAGCCGCTCTTCATGAGCGCCACCCACTCGTCCATGAGCTCGGTATTGCTGGGCTTGACCTCATAGACCGCCGAGTTATTTGAGACCGAGCGGTGAGGATCGGTCATATAGAATTGCCCCTTCTTGGCGTCACGCAGCATCTCGTCGTCGAGGTCAGAGAGTGATATCATCGCGGTACGGCGCACCCCGCCTGAGACAATCGCATCACCAATCTTGCAGATGACGTCATGTGCATCAATGTTGCGCAGTCGCCTGCCCTGCCGTGCGAGGACTTTCTCGCGAGTAAATGCAAGAAGGGACTGGAGCGGCGCAGGGCCCGAGGCCTTACCACCCATCACCTTAAGGCGCGTACCGGCTGGCCGAATGTGCGAGTAGTCGAAGTCGACGTCTTTGCCCGCGTACCAGGTCTTGAGGCCAAAAGTGAGAGCATTGCCCCACCCCTCGGCAGAATCCTCAATGAGGTGTGTTGAGAGCTTCTCCCCGGTCTGCTTCATAATCTGGGGAAGCTGCTCAATATTCCGGCTCTCGACCGCAAAGCCCACTCCGCAGCCGCGCGAGGAGAGGTAGAGAATCTCTGCAAAGTCCTCAAGCTTGGTGGGGGCTGTAAAGGTGCAGTTGTAGGCACACGTGTTGCAGCGGCGAGCTGCTTCGCCTGCAAACTGCATGAGCCGCATCGAGCCCATCACTTCCTGCTTCAGAATCGCCTCGCGCAGCTCGCTGTACTCCCTCTCGGTGAGCTTAGTGCCGAGGTTCTCGCGCATGAATGCGATATAACGGTCTACGGTCTCAATCCATGTCTCGCGACGACCCTCCTCCGGAATCCACTTGGCATACGTGCGCAGGTAGACGAACTCACCGAGCTCGTTGCCCGCGAAGTACTTCTTGCTTTCCTCCGCAAGCTTCTGCACATGCTCGGGAATCTCAACCCGAGTGGCCCGAAGCTGCGCTCGCTTGTCGCGATAGAGGATGTAGGCCTTCGCCGCCTTCACGTAGTCGTTAACGATGAGGTACTTCTCCACCGAGTCTTGGATGCCCTCCACAGTCGGCAAGAATGTCTTGTACTTCTTCGCGAAGCGAGAGAGTTCGCCAGCCACCTGGTGCGCCACGAGCACCGCGTCGTCGTGGCTCCCGTCAGAGGCGGCCGCCATTGCCTTCTCTATCGCCGTGACAATCTTGTCGAAGTCGAAGGGTGCGAGGCGTCCGTCACGCTTCTCAATCTGCGTGACAACCTCACGGTAGCGCAGGGTCTCCTTGGAGACGGGGGGCTCTGGTGCACGCGCGACTGACGCGACGTGGCGCGCGTGTGTGCGCATAACTCTGTTACGAACGGGAGCTTTGGCGACCTTGGGCATAGCGAAGACGGCTAGATGAGCATGCGATTAATGGATGCTTTGCATAGTGTACTCTTGCTCGGCACGTGTGACCCTGTGGACAAGTCAGAGCGAGGCGCTTGGCAGATTCTGCAATCCACCCCTCACCACAAGTGGCGTGCCCGAGGCGACTCCGTGCCTCGCGGCGAACCCGGCAGCAGTCTCAAGGACATATTTCGCCGATGCCGCAGGATAAAAGACATGTGGATAAGTCGAGGTCGCCACGCTCTCTTCAATAAAGACTACCTTGCCGTGCTCATCAAGCCAGAATATGTCGAGTGGCACCTGCGTGTCCTTCATCCAGAAGCCGTGATACTCGCTCATGGGGAAGATAAAGAGCATCCCGTACCCCTCTGGGACATCCGTACGGCCACCAAGCCCCCGCTCGTGCTCGGCCGGTGTTGTCGCATAGTCGAACGTCAAGGACACCCCGGCAAAGGTCGCGGTGTTTTGCGGCGTGGGCAATGTCTTATAGAGCACGAGCACCGCGACAAGCGTCACTACGAGTATGAAAATACCGATGGAATGCCGGGCCATGCCTCCAGTATACGCAGGAAGGCCCGTCCGCGGGTACGGACGGGCCAGATGACGAGATTACGAGAAGCTAGCCGATGTTAGAAAGCTGGCAAGGCCGACGCAAGCGCCGACGCCCTCGGCTGCGAAGAGCGCTAAAGAGAGACGCCGACCATCACCGAACTCGACCAGGCCGCGATCCTGCTTGCGACGATTGCGACCAATGTAGTGGACGACCTCGACCATTTGTAACCCAAGCGAATTGCGGATCGGCGCAGGAATCCCCGTAATAGTGAGCACTGTGCCCCGTTCTACGGCAACACGGCAGTTGTCCGCGGTCGTACCCCTCGGATACAAGGCACCTTGTAATCCCCCGTTCACCCGACCGACGCAGTACGTCTCCCCGGGGCGCGCATCAATCTCGTGTTGCGTGCGCCCCATTTTGCTTCTACGCATTTCTTCCCCCAAGAAAGTCCAGAGTGGAAAGGTGGAGAACTGTTCTCCGGAAATCACTATACTGCTATGTACTCCTGTGTCAAACTTGGCGGGGTCATTATATCCTTTGCGCGAACCTTTTTCGAGCGGAAACCAGACTGGCC
>DATEBU010000020.1:0-4978 GCA_036516675.1 Minisyncoccota bacterium | reverse complement strand
AGGTCACGCGCATGGTCACGGTGGGTATCGTTACCGCAAGGCGCTCGGTCGTCAGGCCGACCGTGCCAATAGCCATAACCGTTGCCCGAGCGGTCTCGGGTCCAAGGGCCGCCAGTATGTAGACCGCTCGCACATCGCCCTCAACGGCCGCGTGGGTGGCGCGGATGATACCCTCGCCAACGGCACGGTTGGCCACGACAAGTGCGAGCGGTATGCGTGACGGGTTGTGGACGAGGGCGAGTGAGCTGCGAAGCAGGTCGGCAGCGCTCGTCCGACCCACCGCGTGCGTCGAGCGTTCGACAGTCGCGAGAGTGCCATGCGCCTGACTCGACGTCGTAGAGACTGCCATGCGTGTGGCGGACAAGAGCGACAATGTATTGAGATCAGGGATTACTATTTGCGTCTGCCCTGTGGCAAGCACGATGCGGTGAGTGGCACGCGCACGCGACGAGGCGGCCCGTTCATTGGCCGCCATGATGCTTGCCGCGATGCGAGAAGGGATGTTGCCCGTCATCGCTTCGAAGCCGCGCGCAGCATTCTGACCAACGGCAACCGCCCTCTCGACAACAGCGGGGACGAGAGACGTCTGCGCGGTCCATGCACTTGCCACAACCACGAGGAGCGCAGTCGAGAGCGCGAGTACCCGCGAAGTGGGTGAGCTTCTCCGGATGGAAGGTGCGCAAACGGACATGGGTGCCTCGCTCCGTACGGGCATAGTCGCTGACGAGAAGCTGGCGGGAGCGGATACCTCAGGAGTACTTGGTGTGTGTACGCAACTCAGCTCCGAGCGAGCGGCACGATATTCTTGAACACGCATCTCGGCAAGCGCGCGTCCACGTTCATTCTTGCGGGACTCTTGGCTACTAAAAAATTGTCGTAAGGAGTCCGCCTCAACAAACCACGAGTGCCCGATGCGCTGACCAACAATATCTCCAGAACGTACGAGTCGAGCAATGTAGTCGGCAGAGTATCCGGAGACCTTCCCGGCCTCTCGTGTCGTGATGTAATCTTTAGGAGGAAGGTGCATGTCGAATGAGCGGAATAGGTAAATAATAGCTTGATACTTCGGTTATTCTCACGTTCTACACAGCATGGAGTGTGGATAAACAGTTTGGGTTTGGGATTGGGTACCACAAGAGCATTTTCAGCGCTGCTAGTAGGGCCTTCAGCATTGATGGAGAGATTGCAGGAAGCCTCTTGCATCATCGTATTCAGATAAAATCAGTTGTGAGCCGCTATCTACCAGTTTCTTGCCAGCATAACTACGGCAATATATTCAGTCTTGAATCTATCCGGAATAACAAGTAAACGCATGGACATTCCTGTTATACGATAAGAATGTTTTCTTAAATAACTTTGAGTTATGGAACTCCTCATTAACATCACATTTCTCATATACAACTAGAATAGGCGTCTCGTGGCGCCTATTCTGTGAAGACCTCATCTGTACTTGGTGTGTACTTAATAATATATACGAGACGAGATATGCTTTATATCAATACTTATTATAAATACTTATACCAGATATTATATCGGCTTGTTTATACGAGATTATGTTTTTATCAAAATATCCGGTCCCAATAGCGGCTACTGCGACACAGACCAACGACGCAATAATGAGTAAAGGAGAAATCACAACCCTCAAGGCACCTCCTGTGGCTGAAACCTGCCCGGAGCGGCCCGTCTTATGTGACATGGCGTCCTCTATTCGCGTCTCGATGATTGCGGCCCGGGGTTGGAGATGAGACAAAGGCGGCTTTGTATCCCCTACCGGTAATATATGGATGGGGACGTGCACCTCCCCCGGTGGGTGCTCTCCGTGCTCTTGGCGCCCTTCTCCCGTCCGGAAGGTGTCAAACCACGCCTGCCACGCCTCATGGAAGTCTGGGGGCGGCTGCGCAAGCTCTCCCGTGGCTGCCGCGGGGACCCCCTGGCTCCGCAAGCGATTAATAGAGGGGAGCTCCTTGGCTTCAATCGCCTCATACGTGGGAGCCTCCCAGGCCTTCGACAACGGCTTCGAAGCATTCGCTACGGGCTTTGTGGGGGCAAGAGGGAGGGGCTCCGCTTTTGTGCCAAAGCGGCGGTCCCTCATAGCAGACTCTAGGACGTACCAGTTTCGCCCAACACGACGAGCCTCTACGTAGCCCTCGCGACATAGCTGCCCAACATAGTCCTTGGCGTACCCCGTAATCTTGGCCGCTCGCTTCGACGAGATGTACTTCTTCTCATCAATAGTTAGCTCATCCATGCCAGTAAGTATAGGCTAATCTCGGCTTGACACAAAAAGCCGCTGTGCATAACGCGCCCTCCTTAGGCTGCCAACTTCTCCAAGAGCTTCTCCTTAATCTGCACTGGATTCCCCGCCCCCCTTGTCTCCCTCATGGTCTTGCCAACAAGATACTGGAGAGCCGCTTCCTTCCCTGCCCGATACTCTTCGACAGCCTTGGTCTCCCGTGCGAGGATTAGTTCGACGGCGGCAGAAAGGGCTGGGGCGTCGCTTACCTGCAGGAGCCCGGCCTTCCGCGCAAGCGCCTCGGGGTCGCCACCCTCCCGAGAGAGAAGGCCAAGTGTATCCTTGGCTCCGCGAGACGAGAGCTCTCCGGAGGTGGTCATACGGATAAGCTTGGCGAAGGCGCTCGGGTCGAGCGTGTCGTATGACTCTACTCCACGCTTAGCCCAGATACCGGCGAGATCCGAGACGAGATAGTTCGCTGCACGCGTGACAAGCGCGGCATCGTTATCAAGCGATGCAACGACCGCATCAAAAAATGCGGCGCGTTCAGTAGCATTAGTGATGTACGCAACATCCTCATCCTTAAGTGCGAATTGTGCTCGGTATCGCGCACGTCGCTGCCACGGCAGCTCCGGCAAGGTAGTGCGAATGCTCTCAAGCGTGTACTCCGGAATCTCCGAGAGCATGAGCTGCGGGATATCTGGCTCGGGGAAGTAGCGGTAGTCAGCGCTTCCTTCTTTGAAGCGTTGGTGGAATGTCTCTTGCCTCGCCTCGTCCCACCCGCGCGTCTCTTGCACCACCTTGCCACCGCCCTCAATGAGCTTGCTCTGCCTATCAATCTCATACGCTATGGCTCGCTCAACGCTCCTGAACGAATTTAAGTTTTTGACTTCAACTTTTGTGCCCATTGGCGACTTGGTGTTTGTTTGGTTCTTGGCGCTTGGTTCTTGGTGCTTCGGGACTACGCTTATATTCGCCTCCATGCGCATCTCGCCCTTCTCAAGATTCGCCTCCCCTGCTTGGAGCGTACGCAAGAGGAGCTGCAGTTCTCGTGCGAACGCGCCCGCTGTCTCGGCGTCATGTATAACTGGCTCAGTCACGAGCTCCATCAAGGGGATGCCTGCACGATTGAAGTCAACGAGCGTCTTTCCCTCCCCTCGACTTCGCTCGGGATATCCGCCTTTGGCTCCGACGTGAACCGAACGCGCGGTGTCTTCTTCAAGATGCACGCGGGTAATGGCTACACCGGCAAGCTCGCCACCCGTAACGAGCGGATGTTCATACTGGCTAATCTGATACCCCTTTGGGATATCAGGATAGAAATAACTCTTGCGATCAAACTCGCTATAGTCCGCAAGCGTGCCACCGATGGCTGCGCCGACACGAAGGACGTGATGCACTGCCTCGCGATTGATAACGGGCAGTGTCCCGGGGTGCGCAAGACATACGGGGCAGATATTCACGTTCGGACGAGTCTCGTCCGGATCATTCTTTGAGGCACAAAACATCTTAGTTTTGGTCCGGAGCTCGGCATGGACCTCAAGGCCGATAGTCGGCAAGTACCTCATGCTTGAAGAGTACTTGTCGAAGCATCAAATATCAAACCGCAAGTACCAAAGAAAGTGTATCTGAAAACGCCTTCAATAGCTCCGGGTCCTCTATCGAGACTGTGAGCACTTCCCTACCAGTTGCCTCACTAAGAGCCCGAGACTTCTCGGTACGTGTAGCGCTCGAAACAAGGTCTGCCTTAGATAGGACAAGAATCTCGGCCTTCTCGTTGAGGCCGTGGCCAAAGGCCTCAATCTCTCTTCGCACTTCACTATAGGCCAACACGACATCTTCTTGGTCAGCCGAGACGAGATGTATCAGAATTCCAGTACGTTCAATATGCTTTAGAAATCGGGTACCAAGCCCCTTCCCCGTCGAAGCCCCCTCGATAAGACCGGGTATGTCGGCGAGGATGTGGCCGTAGAACTCGCCCAAGGCTGGCTCAAGGGTCGTAAAGGCGTAGTTGCCAACTTTGGACTTGGCTCGAGTCAGCGCATTAAGGAGGGAGGACTTCCCGGCGTTCGGGAGCCCCACCAGGCCGACGTCAGCAATGAGTTTAAGGGTCAGATGGATATCCCCAGCCCCACCCGCTCTGCCATCGGTATGTTCAAACGGATTCTGGTGTGTGGAGCTCTTGAAGTGTGCATTCCCCAGTCCTCCCCGACCGCCAGCAAAGACGGTGAGATGCTCGTCCTCGTTCAAAATCTCATGCTCCACGACATCCGAACCAGGCGTCGTTATACGAACGGTGGTGCCTACTGGCACGGGGAGGGTGCAGGGTGCGCCGTTCTTACCGTGACGCAGGCCTCCTTCACCTGCGCCACCAGCCTCTGCCGTAAATTCTTTTTCGAATCGGTACCGAGAGAGCGCAGCAAGATCGCGCACACCCACGAGGACAACGTCTCCACCTCGTCCGCCGTCGCCGCCGTTTGGTCCACCGCGCGCGGTACTCTTGGTGCGTAGCCAACGCACCACACCATCGCCGCCTTTGCCCGCGGCCGCTCGTATCGTCACCTCATCGACAAACGCCATATCGCCTCACCCTACCACGCCATACCAAAAGTGGACATCGGATGTCCACTTTTGGTGCTATGATGCATAGATATGGCAATGACCTACTTTCATGTGCTCAATCGCGGCGTCGATGGGAGTGATATTGTTCTCGACGACAAAGATCGGGCGCGCTTCGTACATGAG
>DATEBU010000019.1:0-3242 GCA_036516675.1 Minisyncoccota bacterium | reverse complement strand
GCCTTGTCCACCTCGCCCGAGAGATTTTGGTAGGCCTCAAGCACCCGCTCGAAGTCTGCCCTGGAGATGAGAAAGAGCTTATAGGGCATCCCTATCTTCGTTGAGATAAACTGGAGTGCGTCAAGCGCCTCGAGATTGTCTGGGTCCACAAGTCCTATTTCAAGCGCCCCATCAGCTATCCGAATAGGTACGAAGCCGTAGTGGCGCGCCGAGTCGAACGGCACATACGAGAACGCCTTCTCGTCGGCCGGAGGGTCTGGCAGAGTACGCGCGGGGATGCCATACGACTCACCCGCCGCCCTTAGGGCGTCAGTCATCTGGATGCCGTGGGCCGCGAGCGCGTCAGCGAGTGGGACGTTCTTGGCGAGGTCAGCCTCAACCGCCTCGTAAGAGGCGGAAGAGAGGAGCCCTTTCTCGAGAAGCAGCTTCGGAAGATTCATTCATTTATTTTTTCGAGACACCTGGAATCGGCGCAAAGGGGTCTTTGCGTCCAGTGGGCTCTGGCGTAATAGGCATCGTGAGATCCACGAGCGCATTAAACCGTGGATCAGAAAGTATCGTAAGGTCAAAGGAGATGGGCCCGAGCTGGCCAATCAACGTCTCAAACTGCGCCTGCGCCGCGCTCTGAGAGGAGCCTGCCGTAAAGGAACCCTCAGAGGCGGGGGACCCAGTAAAGAAGTACCAGTAGGCGCCGCCCGCCACCACGAGCGAAGCGATGATGAGTATGGTGGTGTTGCTGCTCGGCGTTGTCATAATCAGCGTAGCCAATAGAGGCGCAGGGTCATCGTGTAGTCGTAGACACCCGTGTCTGAGCCGGCGACGGAGAGCTCTCGCATATCAAGCAGTCGCGCAGAGAGCTCGACTCCTGCGAGGAATGTGTTGAGGTCCTCGTAGGTGCCGGTGGCCGCGAGCGTCAGGTCAATGGTGCCCACGGGGTCCGCGGCCGCAGTCCCGGCGGCGAGGCTCGCCGAGGCACCTGAGCTCCCACCCGCCACATCCACGCTCTCAAGCGAGAGACCCGAACGGTCGGCGAGCGCGTGTAGGTCGAGCACAAGACCCACATTATCCACCGAATCGGGCAGGTACGTCTCGAGTCGGGCAAGCGCCACGGGGTCAATCGCACTCGCCTGGGCGGCGAGTTCATTCTGCCGCTTCACATACTGGGCTGCCGAGGCAAGCGCTCGGTCGTCCTCAGCGATAGCGGCCTTAGCCTGCGCAATGGCCCCATTCCACAACGGGTTCACATACGCGAAGAATATGCCGACGGCAGCGACAAGGGCAAGAAATGGTAGGAGGCGGCTGGTCATGGCGTCGTTGAGGGCGTCGTGCTCGCGGGTAGGGCCATCGCCGAGAACGCGATAAGGGTTGGGTCAATCGTGGCCGAGAGCGAGAAGGAGACGGCGTTACCGGTCACTCTGATGTCAGCGAATATAGCATCCTTGATGCGCCCGTCTGTCGCGAAGGCATCCGAGGTCGCCGCAAGCGCGTTGAAGCTCTCTGCGATGCCTGCGCCCTCAAGGGTGACCTGCTCAGATTCGTCTGTAGTGATATCGAGCGAATCGAAACGCACGCCGGTGGGCATACTAAGCGCGAGCGCACTCCAGAAGCCCGTGAACGCCGGGTGCTTGTTCAGAAGCGTGAGCCCGTAGGAGAGGCGGTCGCGCAACTGCACGAACTTCGCAACAGTCTGCGGATCAATTTGGGCGACTCGCCGAGCTAATTCCGCATCTTTGTTCTCTTGTTCGGTAGCGAGAATCTGGGAATAGACGAATACGCCTATGGCGAGCGCGACCATCAGGGAGAGCGCGCCGTAGCCGATGAACGCAAACGCGCCCGTTAAGTCAGAGCGGTGACGCACGGCCGAGGAGTTCGGCCGTGGGACAAACGAAGTCGGGATGGTCGGCGGAAGAGCCATTCGTTTCTAAGTATACGGGAGAGGCGCAGGGCGTGGCGAAGCTGCCTGTGTACAACTTCGCGTGAACCTTATAATTCAGCGAGTTTGCGAAGTGCGAGTCCCACGGCGACCGCAAACTCCGGACCAATCTCCTGCAGCACCGGCCGCATGAACGCGGGTGCCTCGCACTTGCTGAAGGGGTCGGCCACTGCCACGTCAATGGCGAATACCTTCTTAGCGTATGCGCCGAGCTCCTTGGTAACACCGCCTCCGCCCGTGAGTACGACCTTCCCCACCGGCATGTGGTGGGCTGCCTCGTATTGTACGAGTACGCGATGTGCGCTCGCGAAGATGCGCGAGAACACAATCTCGGGGGAACCGGTGGTGCCCCCCGAGCTCGTGAGGCCCACCCCCGCCTCCTTCTTCAGGACCTCGGCCCTCGCCAAGGAGAGATTCTCTGACGAGGCGATGGCGCGCGTGATGTCCTGGCTGCCGGTAGAGATTGAGTGCGAGAGCGCGACGACGCCGCGCTCGACCACGTAGGTCTTGGTGGTCGCCGCGCCGATGTCGAGCACCATGACCGGCGAGACCGGCTCCTCGACCACCGCGCGTATCGTACTGAAAATCTCAATCTCGAAGAATCCTGGGTCAAGCCCCGCAGAGGTGACGGCCTTCTGCAGGAGCGCGAGCTCGTCGTTATGGACCGCAATCAGAAATACCTCAATCTTCTTCGGCTCGCGCTCGGCCTCGGCTGCTGGTCCCTTGGGTGCACTCGGGACGACGAACCAGTCAATCTGTGCCTCCGAGACGGGCACGGGGATATACTTGCGTGCCTCAAGCTCGATGACGGTCTGTTGCTCCTTCGGGTCTTTGCGATACGGGAGCTCAACGAGGACCAGGAGTGACCGGGCGAAGGGAATAGATACACCGCAAGACTTCGTGGTCACCTTGGCCTCGCGCAGGAGGTCGCGGAGTGTTTCGGCAATTTGCTCGGCCGAGAGCGCGGCCGCCTGTCCTATGGCGCTCCCCGCGTAGGGGCCGAGTGCGAGCTCCCCGTACGTCTCGAGTACCGCCTTGCCCTTATCCTTACGCAACTGCACCACCTTGAGCGAGGAGGAGCCGATATCAATGCCGAGTACGCTCTGCTCCTTGGCGCCACCAAAGGCTCTGCCGAGAAGCGCGTCGAGAAATGCCATGAGAGAATGGTATCACGATGCGATGGCTGGATATCATTTTTCCTCCACGTGAGGATGAGCGCGTACTGCGCGATGTTAACGCCCTCGAGTTCTGTGCGCGCACCAATCCGCAACTGGTCCCCTATACGCGACCAGCGACCGTGGCGCTCCTA
>DATEBU010000018.1:0-12206 GCA_036516675.1 Minisyncoccota bacterium | reverse complement strand
CGCGCGCAGGTGCGTTTACGACCCCACATGGCACTATCCGAACGCCCGCCTTCGCCCCCGTGGGCACCAAGGGCTCGGTGAAGGGCATTGCACCCGGAGAGTTGAAGGCACTTGGCGCCCAGGTGGTGCTTGCGAATACGTACCACTTGTATCTTGCGCCGGGCGAACAGATTGTGACAGAGGCCGGAGGCCTCACCCAGTTTATGGGGTGGGATGGTCCTACTATCACTGACTCCGGTGGTTTCCAGGTCTTCTCGCTCGGGGCTGCCTATGGCAAGAAGGTGTCCAAGTTTTCTGCTGATGAGGCGGCCGGATTAGGGGACATCGGATGTCCAACATCTAATGTTGGACATCCGATGTCCAAACATGGGCTCGCAATGTATGACGAGGAGGTAGCAAGTCAGCATGGTCAGCTGGCCATCATTGATGATGAGGGGGTGACGTTCACTTCCCATATTGATGGCTCGCCCCATCGCTTCACGCCCGAGCGCTCGGTCGAGATACAGCACGCGCTTGGCGCCGACATCTTCTTCGCTTTTGACGAATGTACGGCGCCCACCGAGCCGTATGCTTACCAGAAGGAGGCAATGGAGCGCACCCATAAGTGGGCCGAGCGTTCTTTGAAGGCACACCGACAAAATATAGATGCCTCGCAACGCCAAATGATTTTCGGCATTGCTCAAGGCGGGCAGTTTGATGATTTGCGGCGCGAGAGCGCGCGGGCTATCGGAGAGATGGGTTTCGACGGCTTCGGCCTCGGGGGCTCCTTCAGCAAGAAATATGGCGAGGATTCGCTTGAGAGCGCCCTGAAGATGCTTAAGGAGATTCCGCTCGAGATGCCGGTACATGGTCTCGGGGTAGGGGAGCCGGGCGACATCCTGCTCGCCATAGCTCACGGCGTAGACCTCTTCGACTGCGTCGCCCCCACCCGCATCGGCCGCCACGGCTCCATCTACACGCCCCACGGCATCATTCACCTCAAGAGCGAACGCTACCGCTCCGACTTCACCCTCCTCTCCACTCTCCAACTAACAAAGTCTGACCTCGCTACCAAAAGTGGACATCCGATGTCCACTTTTACGCTCGCGTACGTCTCCCACCTGGTGCGCTCGGGCGAGATGCTCGGCTCCATCATCTGCTCGATGCACAACCTTCACTTCGTCCTCTCGCTTGTCTCGGGTGCCCGCCAAGCCATCCTCGATGGACGATTCGATGAATATCGTGCAGACTTCATACGCGACTATTATCATGGCCAACTTCAGGCTTCATAACCCGTTCCAGCCGGCGGGGGATCAGCCCGAGGCGATACGAGCCCTGAATGAGGGCCTCGACTCGGGCATGCGTCATCAGACCCTGCTCGGAGTGACTGGGAGCGGCAAGACGTTTACGGCGGCAAACGTTATTGCCCATTTCGATAAGCCCACACTCGTCTTGGCGCACAACAAGACGCTCGCGGCGCAATTGGCCCAAGAATACCGAGAGTTTTTTCCAGAAAATGCTGTCCATTATTTTGTCTCCTACTATGACTATTATCAGCCCGAGGCGTACATCGCCCATTCCGACACCTACATAGAGAAGGAGGCGATGATTAATGCCGAGATTGACCGCCTGCGACATGCGGCGACCCAAGCGCTACTGACAAGACGCGACGCGATTATTGTCGCCTCGGTCTCTGCCATCTACGGCCTCGGCTCCCCAGAGCAGTACGAGAAGGTGCATGTGAAGATTGGGAAGGGAGGGGTAGAGAATCGTGCCGCACTCATTCGCAAACTCGTGAACATCTTCTTCGAACGCACCACGGCTGACCTTAATCCGGGCCAGCTACGGGCGGTCGGAAATGCACTTGAGTTCATGCCCGTCAACGAACGTGCCATCTACCGAGTGACTTTTGACGGAGATGTGGTCGCCTCACTCGACCAGCTTGACCCTATCTCCCGGGCCAAGCTTGCAGAGCCCGACTCCGTCTTTGTCTTCCCGGCCAAGCATTTCGTCACGAGCGAGGAGGAGCGCGAGCGTGCCCTCGTAGACATCCGCCTCGAGCTTGACGAGCAGCTCGCCAAGCTTAAACGGGAAGAGAAGCCGCTTGAGGCCGAACGGCTGAAGCGTCGCACGCTCCACGACATCGCGCTCATCCGCGAGCTCGGGTACACGAGCGGTATTGAGAATTACTCACGCCACTTTGACGGCCGCGCGCCCGGCGAGCCACCATTCACGCTCTTCTCGTACTTCCAGAGGAACGCAGAGCTATTTTCGTCTAAAAGTGGACATCGGATGTCCACTTTTGATGGTTTCCTCACGATTATTGATGAGTCGCATGTCACCGTGCCGCAAATTGGCAGCATGTATGCGGGCGACCGCTCGCGCAAAGACAACCTTGTCGAATACGGCTTCCGTCTCCCCTCGGCCCGCGATAATCGCCCCCTCACCTTTGCGGAGTTTGAGGAGCGCGTGGGGCCCACCATCTACACGAGCGCGACACCAGGCAACTATGAGCGCGAGCATAGTGAGCAAATAGTGGAGCAAATCATCCGCCCGACCGGGCTCATAGACCCAGAACTCATCGTGCGGCCCATTACCGGAAATGTGAAGGGTTTCGTAAACCCTTCATCAGGTGAAGGGTTTACGAAACCCCCATATGCAGGACAGGTGCAGGATTTTATTGAAGAGTCGGTCAAGGTGATTGAAGGTGGTGGTCGAGCGCTCGCGACCACTCTCACCAAGCAGATGGCTGAAGACTTGGCGAGCTTCTTACGGGAGAAGGGGATGAAGGCCGAGTATCTCCATTCTGATATTAAAACAATAGAGCGCATTGATATTCTTACCAACTTCCGCAAAGGCATCTTCGATATTCTCGTGGGCGTCAACCTCTTGCGCGAGGGGCTTGACCTGCCCGAGGTCGAGCTCGTGGGCATCCTCGATGCGGACAAAGAGGGCTTCCTTCGGAGCGAGACCTCGCTTATCCAGACCATTGGCCGGGCCGCTCGCAATGTCTTGGGCCGCGTCATCCTCTATGCCGATGTGATGACGGGCTCCTTAGAGAAGGCGATAGGAGAGACCAATCGCCGGCGTGAAAAGCAGGTAGCCTACAACACTGCTCACAGCATCACACCGCAGACGATTAAAAAAGAGATCCATGACATCGCCGCTTCAATGCGCACCGAGCACCAACGCACCATTGATGAACTCCTCACACTCGACCGCATCGCCTACAAGGAGGACCCGGCAGAATTTATCAAAGGCAAACGTGAGGAAATGGCCGATGCCGTAGAAAAACTCGACTTCGAGACCGCGGCCCTCATCCGTGACGAGATTTATGAGCTCGAAGGCACGAAGCCCAAACGTCCCTCCCGCAAGCGCAAACCCCTGCATTAAAGAAGCCGCCCCGGGAAACGAACTCCATATCCGACTGTGTCGGTATACACCCACCCCGTACCCACCCCGTATCCTGTCAAGCCCAAGCGAGAATCAGTGGATATTCCATGCTATACTCACATCGTACCTGCCCCGCCACGGGCGGGGAGTTTCTATGGCGAACAAGAAGAAAATAGATACAGAGGAACATACCCACGGACACAGGCACGGGAGCGACTGGCTCACCGTGCGGGGTGCGCGTACCCATAACTTGAAGAATATCGACGTAGCGATGCCGCGGGGGGCGATGACGGTGATTACGGGGCTCTCGGGGAGCGGCAAGAGCTCGCTGGCCTTTGATACGATTTTCGCAGAGGGGCAGAGGCGATATGTGGAGTCGCTCTCGGCCTACGCCAGGCAATTCTTGAATCAAATGAGCAAGCCGGACGTGGACGAGATTGCCGGCCTCTCACCCGCCATCGCCATAGACCAGAAGAGCCGTTCCAACAACCCGCGCTCGACGGTGGCCACCGTGACCGAAATTTACGACTACCTGCGCGTGCTCTATGCGCGTGCCGGCCAGCCCTACTGCATCCATCACGACGTGCCCATCATCCGGTTGTCGAAAGAAGAGATGATAAAAATGATTCTCACGCGCGTGGAGGAGCGGGATTCCGGACCCTACTCCGCTAAAGCTACGCAGGACAAGGGAGATGTAATGGGAGTGGTGGTAGATAAGCGTGCGGTTACTATCTATGCGCCCGTGGTTGTGGGAAGGAAGGGGGAGTATTACCAGCTCCTCTACGACTTGCTCGGCAAGGGTTACGAGCGTGTGGTGGTGGATGGTAAGCCCCAGTCGCTCCGGGAGAAGATAGTCCTCGATCGTAACAAGCGCCACGACATAGACGCCACAGTGGACAGCATATTCGTCTCTGAATTTACTAAGAATGCGAGCGCGGCGCGCGAGCGGCTCTCCGAGGCCCTCGAGCTCGCGCTTAAAGAGGCCGATGGCCTAGTCAAGATCAAGCACGCCGACGGCACACTTGAAACGCTCTCGGCCAAATTCATCTGCCCGGAGGACGGCGCCTCCTTCCCCGAGGTGGAGCCGCGGCTCTTCTCCTTCAACTCCCCCTACGGCGCATGCCCATCCTGCAACGGGCTCGGCACCGAATCACTCTTCTCGGAGACCGTGTGTCCGGTCTGTCTCGGCAAACGCCTGCGGCCCGAGGCGCTCCGTGTATATCTGCGCGGCGATGGGATTGAAGGACTTCATAAGTCCCTCATTGGGGCCGGACTTACGAAGTCCCAACATGGGCTCGGGCTCAACATTGTTGATTTTGTAAACCTATCCATTGCGGATGCGAAGGCATTTATTGAGTCCATTGAGCTCTCCGAGATGCGACAGGACATCGCGCTCCCGGTCTTGAAAGAGATAGACAGCCGTCTCACCTTCATGCTAAACGTGGGCCTCGATTACCTGACCCTCGACCGCTCGGCCGCCACGCTCTCGGGCGGAGAGGCGCAACGCATCCGCTTGGCCTCTCAGCTTGGCTCGGGGCTCACGGGCGCACTCTACGTGCTCGATGAGCCCACCATCGGCCTCCACCAGCGTGATAACGACCGCCTCATCAAGACCTTGCTTACACTCAAAGAGCTCGGCAACACTATAATCGTCGTCGAGCACGACGAGGACACGATCTACGCGGCAGACTATCTTGTTGATATTGGGCCGGGCGCAGGCGTGCATGGCGGGCGGGTGGTGGCTTCGGGCTGGCTTGACGACTTGCTGACGGCTAAAGAGAACGAATCAGGCTCGCTCACGCTCTCCTATCTGCGCGGAGAAGAGGAGATACCAGTACCGCAGATGCGGCGTGAGAGCGAGAAGGGGTGGATTAAAGTGCGCGGAGCCACTCTTCACAACTTGAAGAATCAGAATGTGGACATCCCGCTCGGCAGGTTTGTGTGTATCACGGGTGTCTCTGGTTCGGGTAAGTCAACCCTTCTCTACGACATTTTGCACCGCAATATCGCGGCTCGCCATGCTCGCCGCGAGACGCCACTCACGCACGTCGCTTCGCTAACAGGCACCGAGTATGTGAGCCGTGCGGTGCTCATTGACCAATCGCCCATCGGCCGCACGCCAAGGAGCAACCCGGCTACGTATACCGGTGCCTTCACTCACATCCGCGACCTCTTCGCCGCCACGAGCGAGGCGCGCGCGAGGGGATGGCGGCCAGGACGCTTCTCCTTCAACGTCGCTGGCGGGCGTTGCGAGGCATGCCAGGGCAATGGCCAGATTGCGGTTGAGATGCATTTCCTCCCCACAGTGTACGTCACCTGTGACGTCTGCGAGGGCAAGCGATTCATGAAAGAGACGCTTGAGGTCACCTACCGAGGCAAGAATATCTATGAAGTGTTACAGCTCACCGTGGAAGAGGCAGAAAAGTTTTTCCAGGACATTCCAGCCATCTCTGACCGCTTGCAATCTTTAAACTCCACCGGGCTCGAGTACCTCACTCTCGGCCAGTCTGCCACCACGCTCTCGGGCGGGGAGGCGCAACGGGTCAAGATAGCGAGCGAGATGTATCGGCAGATGACCGCCAAGACCATTTATCTGCTCGACGAGCCCACCGTCGGGCTCCATTACGAGGATGTGCGCAAGCTTATCGAGATTCTCCAAGAGCTCGTGCGCCGCGGCCACACAGTGGTCGTCATTGAGCACAACCTCGATGTCATCAAGAGCTCTGACTACGTCATAGACTTCGGTCCCGAGGGTGGGCTGAACGGCGGCAAGGTGGTCGCCAAGGGCACACCGGAAGAGGTGGCCGAGACCATCGGCTCCCACACCGGCACCTACCTTGCCAAGGCCCTCAAAAAGAAGAAGATAGTGAAGTAACATAGGTCGCATGGAGCGTACAAAGTTGAAAAAATCTGACTTGCCGGATTGTCCGGGGGTGTATCTGTTTAAGCAGGGTAGGAAAGTGCTGTATGTGGGCAAGGCGACGAGCTTGCGCGACCGAGTGCGGAGCTATTTTGACGATGACTTGATTGCCACGCGCGGGCCGCGCATTGTGGACATGGTCACGAAGGCCACCACAGTGGCGCACGAGACGACACCCACGGTTCTTGAGGCCCTGGTGCGTGAGGCGGCGCTCATCCGGCACTACCACCCGCCTGCGAACGCGGAAGGGAAGGACGACAAGACCTTTCTCTACGCCTGCATCACCGACGAAGAGATACCGCGCGTCCTCGCCATCCGCGGCAGCAATCTCGATTTTAAAGCCAAGCGTGTGCAAAGCCAGGCTTCGCACAAAAGGGAGGGGCAGAAATTGAAGGCGATATATGGGCCATTTCCGTCGGGGTTGCAGCTGCGGGAGGGGTTACGGCTCATCCGCAAGATTTTTCCCTTCTTCGACACACCAAAACCGATTACGGTAAAAAACAAGCACCAAGCAGCAAAAATCGAATTTAATAGGCAAATTGGACAATACCCAAGGAATATCAATAAGAAAGAGTATCGTAAATCCATACGGAATGTCGCACTCTTTCTCTCTGGCGCTACCCGCGAACTGCGAGCAAAGCTCAATAAAGAAATGAGGGCGGCAGCCAAAGACGAGCGATTTGAAGACGCTGTCGCGGCACGCCGCCAACTCTTCGCTCTCGACCATATCCAAGACGTCTCGCTCATCAAGGATGAAAACCTGTATCCACTAAAGTACCCGGTCGGGATACATAGTGGAAGAATTGAAGCGTACGACACCGCGCATCTGTCGGGGACAAACGCGGTCGGAGTGATGGTGGTAGTCGAAGATGGCGTACCAGTGAAGAAAGAGTACCGGACATTCAATATTCGTGGAATGCACCCTTCAAAGGATCTCAAGGCAAGGAAAAATGACGACATCGCTTCGCTCAAAGAATTGCTCAGGAGACGTTTTGGCCACCTGGAGTGGCCATTCCCTAATACCATTGTCGTTGACGGTGGTGCTGCGCAAAAGAGGGCAGCCGAGAGCGTGCTCGCCGAGCTCGGTATTCAGATTCCTGTTGCGGCCGTGGTCAAAGACGAGCATCACCGCCCACGCGAGATACTCGGTGCCCGCCGGGCCGGTATCGCCGAGAGCAACGCGGTGCTCGCGAATGCCGAGGCGCACCGCTCCTCGCTCTCTCGCCATCACAAGGCTCGCTCTAGGCAACTACGCTCCACATAGCCCTGTTATACTTTCCAAATGCCAACCGTCGGAGTCTTGCGGGGCGGGCCCTCGAGAGAGCACGAGATGTCGCTCAAAAGCGGCGCGGCGATGCTTGCCGCGCTCGACCTCGGGCGCTACCGCGTGCGCGATATCTACATAGACACGGCAGGCCAGTGGCACATAGAGGGTCGACCCATACAACCCGAGCGCATCCTCCGCCAAATCGATGTCGCCCTGCTGCCCTTGCACGGCGAGTACGGTGAGGGTGGGGAAGTACAGCAACTTCTTGAGCGCTTTGGCGTCCGCTACGTCGGTTCTAACGCCTTCGCCACCAATCAGGCCCGACACAAGGCTATCGGCAAAACTCTGGCCGTACAAGCAGGACTTCTCACGCCCGAATTCCGTCTTATCACCGTGACTGACGATGTCAGAGCGGCCGCACACGACATAATCCGCTCGTTCCACCAGCCTGTAATTATGCGCCCAATCTCGCAGAGTTCAACGGTCGGTGTGACCGTCGTTGGTGGACACGCACCGCTGCTCTCTGCTGTCCGGGACTGTTTCACACAAGGCGCCGAAGGCGTGTTAGTTGAAGAGCTCGTGCGCGGGCATGGAGCTGTCGTGCATGTAGTGGAAGGCCTGCGTGGTGAGACTCTCTACGCGTTCCCGGCTGTTGATATCATCCCGGCGGCGGGTAACGCGTATCCCTATGACGCTGCGCGACGGGGGGAGGTACGAATGGAATGTCCCGGGTATTTCTCCCGAGTGCAGGTAGAAGAGCTTGCTTGCGCCGCTAGACGTATGCACCAAACGCTCGGCTTGCGACATTATTCGCGCTCAGACTTTATTGTGTCCTCCGCCGGCACCTATTATCTTGAGACTGCGTCTCTACCGACACCTGCCCCCACTGATGCCTTCATGCTCGCGACAAGCGCCGTGGGCCTCCCCACTCACGAACTCCTGGAACACCTGCTTCAGCGTGCAGTCGCGTAGCCCGGTATGCGCCCCCTCGTAATTCTTCCGGGGTGGGGGCATGGCCGGGAGTCATGGGAGCCGCTCGTTGCAAAGTGTGCTCCACGGGAGGTGCGCATCTTCGAGCTGCCGGGGTTCGGGAGCGAGCCTCTCGTGAGTAGCGATTGGGGCGTGCCGGAGTATGCCGCATGGGTCCGAAGCAAGCTCGAACCACTCTCTGCGAGCAGGTTCGCGCTTCTCGGACACTCCTTCGGTGGGCGTATTGCCGCAGTGCTGGCAAGTGAAGGGGTAGATGGCCTCGCGTCCCTTGTTCTCTATGGTGCCCCCGTCTTGTATCGTCCGACCATCACCACCAACTTGCGCATACTGGCAGCCAAGGTGGCTAAACCCCTGTTTGCACCCTTTCGGTCTCCTAGCAGCCTCATAGGGAGTGATTTAGCGGACGCCGAAGCGCGCGGCATGGGTGCTATATTCCGCAAGACGGTCGGGTTCGACCAGGGCGCCACACTACCAGCGATACGCGTACCAACGCTTCTCCTCTCCGGCACGAACGACTCTTCTGTGCCGCTACGCATCACACAGGAGGCGCACGGACTCATACCAGGCAGCGAGCTGTTGCTATTGCCCGGCTTAGGGCACAATGCGCATCAAGAGAATCCGACACTTTTCTGTGGAGCCGTGTTGAGATTCCTCGACAAGCATGAACACCCTGTTTCCATTCGCTGACTTTGTCTGGATACTCCAAAAAGAGGAGTATGAGACGGGGCGGTACCTGTACTGGCTCCGACGCTTCTTCTTTCGTCGCAATTTCGTCGTCTCTGAGAAGTTGGTTTACACGGCGCGCGCCAGAGCGACGCTTGCGCTTGCGGCTACGCTTTGGTTCGGGGCCCTGACTACTGTCGTACTCGCGTACGCCAGCATCTTTGTCTGGTTCTTGGCGCCCCTCGTGTCGCTCGTGGCGATACCTTTGTTTGTGCTGCTTGCCAACCTCTTGCTCCTTCCGGCTTTTGCCCTCGCGCATGCGCGCGTCCGCCGGAGAGCCAGGGCGCTCGTGGCCGCTCATGCGCAGATGCGGGTCGTGGCGATAGTGGGGAGCTACGGCAAGACGACCACCAAACACCTGCTCTACGACCTGGTGCGCTACCACCGCCGTACGCAGATGACGCCAGGCACCATCAACACCACGACCGGCATCGCCGCGTGGCTCGCTCAAGAGCTCGCACCCGCAACCGAGCTCCTTATCATCGAGATGGATGCGTACCACGCGGGCGAGATAGCCGCGAGCTGTCAAATAACGCCGCCCGACATCGTTATCGTTACCAACATCGGCGAACAGCACCTCGCGCGCTTTGGTACGCACGATGCGCTCCGCCGAGCGATTGGCGAGGCCGTGACCTGCGCCCGCCCAGGCGCGCTCATAGTCGCAGACGAGGCGACGGTGGAGCAGATGCGCGAGTTTGCAGCAGGCCGCACGCTACTTGTGGCGGAGACCGGGCGCCTCATGTACGAACAGGCTCCACTTGCGGCCCCGACTCTCTCAAGCTCGAATCAGGAGAATCTCGCTCGCGCGCTTATCGTGGCAGAGCAGGTGCATATCCCCCGCACGTTCGTCGAGGATACGGTAGCGCATTTCTCACTGCCGGACCGTCGCCAAAAGATGACCCGGCTCTATGGCTATGAGGCTCTCGACGACTCCTTCAACATCAGTCTCTCGACGGCTCGTGCAGGTCTTGCTGCCGCCCGCGCCCTCGCTGATGCAAAAGGGAAGAAGCTCCTCGTCGTGGCAGCCGGTATCCCCGAGCTCGGACCGGAGGAGCAAAATGGCAATGTTGAGCTTGGTAAATCAATCGCAGGCGTCGCTGACCACACCGTCGTACTTGGGACGATGTTTGCGGATGAGATTGAGCGCGGGCTCGGCAGCGCACCACACACCCGCTACCCGCGTCTTGAGAGCTTCCTCGCAGACTCGGAGAAGTTCCCAAAGGAAGGATGGGTCCTCCTGCTTGAGCCCGCGCTCCCCGACCTCTACTACTGACGGCGCGTGAAGCGCTCGATGATGTCAGATTTGTAGTCGAGCGTGAGCACCTCTCGCTCTTTGGCACGAGTCACAGCCATCTCGATACTGTCTGAAATCTGCGTCGTGAACGGGATGCCCGAGGCCTCCCAGAGATAGTAGGCGAGTGAGCCTGGGATAGGGTTAATCTCTGTCAGGTAGAGCGTGCCCGAAGTATCTTGCATGAAGTCGAGGCGTGCCATACCCGAAAGCCGGGCGGCTGCGAATGCCTGCTTAGCAAACTCCTGTATCTCGCGCATCTTCTCTGGTGGTATCTTCGCGGGGAGCTCGCGAGCAAGTGAGGCCATGCCCGCCCCCTGTTTCTTGCCGCCGCGCTCATACTTATCTGCAAACGAAAGGATGTCGTCATGGGCAACCGGCTTCTCAACCTCGCTCGCCTCTAGACCTGTGGAGGTCTCTCGCACCGCGCAGTTGTACTCAGTAATAGCTTCGAGGAACGGCTCGACGAGTATCTCACTGTCGGTATGCGCAGCCTCCATGAGCGCCTTTTGGAGAGCGACGGATGTCTTCGCAACCGCAATGCCGATGGAGGAGCCCAGGTGTACCGGCTTCACGATGGCAGGGAGGCCGACTTTCTCGGCTGCGCTCTTCGCACACATTTCAGTATCTTTGCGAATATCCGCGGCGAAGAATCGCGCATCTTCCAAGGTAGGCACGCAGGCCCCGGCCACCGCCTCCTTGGTAAGCTTCTTGTTCATCGCGATGGCCGAACCCTCGACCGTGCTCCCGGTGTGTGGGATGCCTACAGTCTCAAGCAGGCCCTGCACGGGGCCACTCTCGCCTGTACCGCCGTGGAATACGAGCAAAGCAGCATAGGGGCGTACCGTTTTGCCAAGCGCACCCGCAAGGCGCAGGTAGCCGCCCTCTGTGTCGCGACAGAAGCTTGCGAGGACGCGTTTGGCGCTACCAAACCCATAGCGGTCTTGCAGGCCGGGCAGGCAATATATCTCGCCGTGCTTATCAACATACACCGCAATAGGCTCATACCGTGCGCGGTCTACCTGCTCGAGCGCCTGGAGCCCAGTCACCACCGAGACCTCGTGCTCGGCCGATACCCCACCAAACATCACCAGCACTGGCTGTTTCATGAGAAGTAGACTATCACGCTTGCGGGGATTAGGAATAACAAAATGAGCCTTGAAGAGACCTACGACCGTACTGCCGAAGATTGGCATCGTGACCACAAGTCTGACTCTTGGTGGCAGGAGGGGGCTGACTGCACCAAATCGGGCGGGCTTATCTATCTCGCGGTCAAGGAAGCGCGAGAAGGGAAGCCGGAGGGGGTTGTTGAGAAAGAAAACGACTATGGCTATGAGTGTGAACGATTCTTTAGCCACTTCACTATGTCGGAACTCGAGAAATATCTCGCCGACGCAGATGGAAGGGTCGTTTGGCAGTCCAAGACACCACACCCTAATGGCAAGACCGTATGGCTTCAAATAATCGGGCAGAAGTGATAAAGTATGCCTCACTGGGCCCTTAGCTCAATTGGTAGAGCGCCTCATTTGCAATGAGGAGGTAACCGGTCCGAATCCGGTAGGGTCCACCAAATTTGATTTGCCGAAGAAGTTGCCTCGGGGCTTCGCCCCTCGGCATTGGTTTCCGCCAAGAAATTCCAGGGG
>DATEBU010000017.1:0-2075 GCA_036516675.1 Minisyncoccota bacterium | reverse complement strand
GCCGCTCGAGCGCGCGATCGAGCTACTCCACGAGAGTCATGCATAGGAAAGGGTGGGGAGCACGCGCTCAAAAGGTGGGGCGGCTGACTCTCGGGGCGCACGGGTGAACACCCGCAGCTTTGCGCTCCTCGCCCGACGATTGCGCAGGGTCTCGGCACGCGTCGGGACCACTGGTTTTTTAAGTGTCGTGCCCCTGTTCTCTGCCACTGCTTCGCGGAGTGCCTGCTTCACCACCCGGTCCTCTACAGAATGAAAGGCGATAACCGCGAGTCGTCCCCCAGGAGCGAGCACGGCAAGGGCCGCCGCGAGACCCTCGGAGAGCGCACCCATCTCGTCGTTGGCGGCTATGCGAAAGGCCTGAAAGACCTTGGTGGCCGGATGCAACCGCCGCTTCTGGTACCAAATAGGCGTGCCCGCGAGCACCGCCGCATTCAGCTGCCCAACCGTCAGGATGCGCTCCTCACTACGAGCCGCCACGATTGCGCGGGCAATAGGGCGCGCGAAGCGCTCCTCGCCGTAGCGCACCAGAATGTCCGCGAGCGTGTCCTCGGTAGCTGAGTTGATGATGTCAGCGGCGGTCTCGCCACCTTGCCCGTAGGTCATAAGGAGTGGTTCCTCTGGGTTGGTAAACGAGAAGCCGCGCGGTGAGGCAATCTGGAACCCGCTCCACCCGAGGTCGAAGAGGATAGCGTCCACCGAGGCCACTCCGAGGCGTTCGAGAATGCGTTCGAGATTGCGGAAGTTGTCATTGACCAAGTGCGCCACGGGTCGCTCCGGGCGTCTATCCTCGGCATACGCGTCGCGGGCCCGCTCGACAGCCTCTCCGTCTGCGTCAATGCCGACGATGACGCCATTCTCTCCAAGCTCCGCGAGGAGCCGCTTGAAGTGCCCCGCCCCGCCTAGGGTGGCATCAACAACGGTATCGCCGGGTGCCACGGAGAGCGCCGCCATGACCTCATCCGTCAAGACCGGCTCATGCGCTCCTCGCTCATTGGTCACATGCATACCTATCGCTCGTTAACGCGCTCGGCGAGTGAATCCGCCTCGCGTTCAATCTTATCTGTGTAGGCGCGCCAAGCATGTTCCTCCCAGATCTCGACCCGATCAGCGACACCCGCAACAAGCGCTTTGCCGCCAAGATTCGCATACGCCTTCAAGTTCTCCGGGATGAGGACGCGGCCGGCCGTATCAATATCCCCCTCAAAAGAGCCTGAGAGAAAGAGGCGCGCGAGCCCGCGCTCAGCCGCCGTCCCGTTAACTTGCGCCGCATAGCGCGCAGCCTCGCGCTCCCACGCCTTACGCGCAAAGACATACAGGCAGTGATCCAAACCACGAGTGATTATGACCGTCTTGCCAAGCCCCTTGCGGAACTTGGCTGGAATCGAGATGCGATTCTTTGTGTCGAAGGTATGCGAGTATTCGCCAACAAACATAAGCCTGTAAGGGGTGAGAAAAACCGGAGAACGGGCCACCATTCCCGTTCACCACTTTATCCCACTACAGTGGATTATATGACACTGGCCCCCTAAAGATGGTATGGAGTTATCCCCACCTATCCCCTAGCGACATAATGGTATTATTCGCCTATGGAAAATAGGAAGTTAGAGGAAATAGAAAAAGACCTAAGTAGTGGCCTAACCCTCATCGCACTTATGGTGTTCGTGATTTTGATTGTTCTCCTTGTTGCCCTCTATCACTTCTGGTAGATATGGATACCTAGACTTGACCGGGAGGCTGGGGATAGCGTACCTTGAACCCTCTGCCTCTGGGTAGAATGAAAAAGAAAGCAGGCGCTCCCCGGTAAGGAAGAACGCCTGCTCTCGGAAACACGCTCTAGCGTTTGCTAGAGCTGTTTGCTTTCAGGGGGAACACAATCCACGAGCCGTTGATGTGGCGACACACCATCGACACGCCATCGCGTCCCGGAAAGCAAACAGAGAACTGACTAGACATAAGCACCGACGGGTATTTACCGCTGCTCCCTTACAACCCAAGAGCTGGGGGCGACTGTATCGACCTTCTTCTAAAGTCGCCCAGACAGCCGACAACATCTAGCGGCTAGCTGGACTTCTCTA
>DATEBU010000016.1:0-4040 GCA_036516675.1 Minisyncoccota bacterium | reverse complement strand
ACGAGGAAGCTTCGGCGAGAGGTCATGTCGCGTGTCGCAGCGGTATAACAAGGTATACTGGAGACCATGCCCCCCGAACCCGAAGAAGAAAAAGGCGCGCTTGCCGAGACGCGCGACCGCCTGTATAGGCCCGAAGCGCCTGTGGCGCGCCCTCGCTCGCCGCTCGCACGCGCCTCGCGTCTCTTACCAAACGCGTGGAAGGATCCGCAGCCAGTCATCGTGCCACCCACTTCTCCTCACCACGTGAAGCTCGCGACGTATTTCTTCGTTGGAGCCATCGCGTTCTTCGCCCTCTCTCTTGCGATTGCTGGATACCTTATCTACGTGGGTGGCAACAGCGTGTCGGTGAACAACATCACCCTCGCGCTCCAAGGACCCTCGACTATTGCGGGTGGCGATACGGTGCCGCTCGTCATTGCCATTACGAATCGGAACCCGGTTGCTATTGATAACGCTACGTTAGAAATAGACTTCCCGCCGGGAACGCGGAGTGCTGACAATGTGTTCACACCACTCACGACTTACGCTGAGAACCTCGGCACCATCAAGAGCGGGCAGACGGTGACGCGTTCTATAAAGGCGGTAGTCTTCGGCACCTCTGGTGCCACCCACTCTATTCCCCTCTCGCTCTCGTACGGAACAGCCGGCTCAAGCGCCACCTTCGTCAAGAAGGATGCCTACCCGCTCATCATTTCCTCGACGCCGCTCTCCATATCGGCCGAGACCATCGCCGAGACCGTTCCCGGCAAGTCCCTCACCCTCACGCTCCAGGTGCGGAGCAATGCGACGGTGCCTATAGAAGATGTTGCCGTCCTCGGCACGTTCCCCTTCGGCTTCTCGCTCACCTCCTCCTCGGTCCCATCTGCGGGCCCGTCCTTCCCGCTAGGGACGATACCGCCCGGCCAGAGTCGCACGGTTACCTTGACTGGCACCCTCGACGGCCAAGACGGTGACACGCGCGTCTTCCATTTCTCGGTAGGCACGCTCGGCACTGGGAGTGGGCTGGCGGTCACGTACATGACCCAAGACGCGAGTGTGGCCATTACCGCGCCATTCATTGAGACGACGCTTGCCTTGAACGGCTCGCCGCTGTCAAGAGCAACGCTCGCACCAGGGACCACAAATGATGTCACGCTCTCGTACACAAATACGCTCTCTACCGACCTGCGGGACGCAACCATTGTGGTGGCGCTCTCGGGAAGCGCCATTGACTACGACAAGGTGCGCGCAACGAACGGCTTCTACAACTCCAGCGACCACACTATCCGCTACGACCGTGACACCGACCCAGCGCTCGCCGTGCTTGCGCCGGGGGCCTCTGGTGTGGGCGCATTCAGCTTCACCACCGTATCGGCGGCGCAGTTCGGGCGGGCGCCCTCGGTCACCTTCGTCATCTCGGTCTCCGGTACGCGCCCCGGGGAGAGTAACGTCCCCGAGCAAGTGTCTGCCTCGCGTACTGAGACCATCAAGGCTGCGACCGCCATCGCGCTCTCAGCCGAGAGCTTTCATTCCTCAGGCCCCTTTGCGAACGTTGGCCCTATCCCGCCCCTAGCTGACGAAGCCACTGGATACGCAGTGGTGTGGAAAGTGCGCAGTGCGGGGAGCGCGGTCGCCGGTGGAGTGGTCACCGCTACCTTGCCAAGCTATGTGGAGTATCTTGGCAACACGAGTGGTCAGGGCCTCCTCTCCTACGACTCGAAATCGCGGAAGGTGACCTGGACGGTGGGCGACCTCGCAACGGGCGCAACTACTCAAGCCGCCTTCCAAGTGTCGCTCGTGTCCTCCACAAGCCAGCGAGGGACTCAGCCCGATCTCACCGGGGCAGCCTCGTTCTCGGGCTACGACCGCTTCGCGGGTGTTACCATCACCGCCTCTGCCGACCCGGTCTCGACCGAGACCACGGGCGACCCGGGGTATAAGGCCGAAAATGCGACTGTCCAATAGTACACTCCTCGTGTAAGTTCTACTCATGGCTGACGTGCAATTGATGGAGAAGATTGTCTCGCTCTGTAAGCGTCGCGGCTTCGTATTTCCTGCGAGCGAAATCTACGGCGGTCTCGCAGGCTTCTATGATTACGGACCTCTCGGTGTCGAACTTGCGAATAATCTCAAACAGCTCTGGTGGCGCAAGGTGGTGCAAGAGCAGGACAACATTTTCGGCATTGATGGCGCCATCATCCAGAACCCGAAGTTGTGGGAGGCGAGCGGGCACATTGCGAGCTTCACCGACCCATTGGTTGACTGCAAGAACTGTGGGGCGCGGCACCGTGCCGACCATCTTGCCAACACCGATAGCACCGACATTACAGAACTCACGCGACTATTGATGGACACTAAGTGTCCATCATGTGGACAGAAGGCGCTCACGCCGCCACGCAGGTACAACATGATGATGAAGACGTGGGTGGGCCCAATTGAGGACGACTCATCACTCGCGTACCTGCGCCCGGAAACGGCAGGATCAATTTTCACGAATTTCAAAAACGTATCTGACTCAATGCATCCGAAGCTGCCATTTGGCATCGCCCAAGTTGGTAAGGCGTTTCGTAACGAGATCGCCCCGCGTGACTTTATCTTTCGTGTCCGAGAGCTTGAGCAAATGGAAATGCAATATTTTATCCGGCCGGAGATGCAAGAGGAGGCGTATGAGACGTGGCGCACCTTCGCATGGAGCTTCCTCACGGACGAGCTTGGCATTCGTACCGAGAGTCTTGCCTGGCATGAGCACGCAGAGAATGAACGCGCACACTATGCTACGGCTGCCCACGATATCTATTTCAACTTTCCGCACGGCTCTAAGGAGCTCTGGGGCACACATAACCGCACCGACTTCGATCTCTCGAGTCACGCAAAAGCAAGCGGACAAGACTTGACGTATCTTGATGAGGAATCGAAAGAGCAATTTGTCCCCTACGTCATTGAATCTTCTGTCGGTGTAGGACGTATGCTACTCGCCATCCTCGCCGATGCATACCGCGAGGACGAGCTCGGCGGGGAAGGGCGCACCTACCTCGCGCTCGCCCCGCGCATCGCGCCAATCAAGGCGATGGTCGCCCCGCTCTTGAAGAACAAGCCCGAGCTGGTCGCCAAAGCGAAGGAGGTACGGAGCATGTTACGTAGCACGCTACGTAACACCGCGATCGCCTTCGACGACAATGGCAACATCGGCAAGCGCTACCGGCGCCAGGACGAGATAGGCACGCCATTCTGCATTACGATAGACTTCGACACCCTCGGCGAATCCCCAGAGTTGAAAGATACCGTTACGCTCCGCCACCGCGACAGCGGCGCGCAGGAGCGCATTGCTCTCGCTGACCTCGCGGTCTACCTCAAAGAGGCAATCGCCTAGCTCTCGCCTGCGTGTTAGCATGCCCGAATGGGTAAGGAGATTCGCGTCGCTATCACGCCGGGGACCGTGGTCACCGTGCTCCTGGTTATTTTCGGCGCGTACGTACTCTGGCTCTTGCGTGACCTCGCGCTCCTCGTCTTGACCGCTGTTGTGATTGCCTCGGCTGTCGAGCCGGGTATTGCATTCTTCGTTCGTCGTCGGCTCCCGCGCTTCTTCGCCACCCTACTGGTGTACGTCCTCGTCCTGGGCTCCGTGTTCGCGCTTGTCTACTTCTTCTTCCCGCCCATCCTTGACGACGCCACTGGATTCGTCTCCGAGATACCGCAGTATCTCGATACCATCGAGCTCCCTAGCTCCTTTGAGGGTATAACGCAGGCCACCGACTTCCTCGGCAGCTCGCAGCAGGCGCAGCCCATCCTCGGCTCGCTTGACTCGCTCGAGAGCGCGTTCTCCTCGACGGGGAGTGGGGTGGTGCAGCTCATCGCAACCTTCTTCGGCGGCATCTTCGCCCTCTTCTTGGTTATCGTGCTCTCCTTCTACTTTGCCCTCTCGGAGACGGGCGTGGACGACTTCCTCCGCATCGTGATGCCCGCCAAGCACGAGGACTATGCCGTCAACCTGTGGAAGCGCTCGCAGGCCAAGATTGGTCGGTGGATGCAGGGGCAGATTTTACTCTCGGTCATTGTGGGCG
>DATEBU010000015.1:0-2925 GCA_036516675.1 Minisyncoccota bacterium | reverse complement strand
CCACCCCGACCGAGCCATCGAGCGTGAGCTCCTCTTTGCGCACCGCCCGTGTCAGTATCGCTGCCTTATTTGCGATAAGTTCTTTGTCTTCTATCTCGCCCGTGAAGTTGCCCGAGGCACCGGTGGCGTAGAAGGTGCCGTACACCTTGTCGAAGCCGGCCTCGTAGCCGAAGCCGTCGGCGATGAACTTGGGCGAGTGAGAGATGGCGAGTAAGAAGTAGTCCTTCTGCTTCAAGTCCTTAATCAGGTCGCGCGTGTAGCGGTACACCCTATCGCGCTTCTCTTCTATCACTTCACCTGCAATATTCGAGACCTCTTGGAAGGGTTGGCCTTTGAGCTGCGTGGCAAAGACTTGCACTACCTTGTTGATGTAGGCCTCGTAGTCGCCCGTGCGGTCGAGCCAACGCCGACGCTCCTCCTCATACACTTCGCGCGAGGCTTGCGGGAAGAGCCCTTTGTCGATGAGCCGCTCCACGAGCTCGATGAGTAATGACGAGCGAAACACCGTCCCATCTATATCAAAGGCGGCCACTCTCCTCTTCTCCATGCCCCCATCGTACCCTACTTCGCCAAGGCTACGCAGGGCAGGTCCTATTTCGCTTTTGGCCACCTGGTAGCTGCGGGTGGGTAGAGGCGAGTGAGCGGATGACTGGCGCAGTCGTGAGGGCGGGCCGGGCACTGGTAGCGGCCGTAGAGGACGAGGCCGTTGTTGACGTACTTCCAGTCTTTCTTAGGTATGAAGGCCTCGAGCTCTTTTGAGATCTTCTTCAAGTCGCCCTGGTCGGTAAGATCGAAGCGCTTGGCGAAGCGCTTCACGTGCGTGTCGGTAGCAACCCCCTCCCACACGTCGTAGAGCTCGCCCAGGATAACGTGGGCGGTCTTGTAGCCTACCCCAGGCAGGGCAACGAGCTCGTTCTCGCTTCGGGGCACCTTACCCGTATGCTCCTGCTCTATCACTTTAGCCGCGCCGATAATCGCCTTGGCTTTATTACGGAAAAACGGAATCATCGATATTTCTTTCGTAAACGTCGCCGGGTTAGCGTTCGCAAAATCTCTCGGGCTCTTGTACTTCTTAAAGAGCGTTGCGGTGAGCTTGTTGACCGCCTTGTCGGTGCACTGCGCCGAGAGCATCACCGCGACGACGAATTGGTAGGGCGTCTTGTATGCAAGTTCACTCTTTGGCTCTGGATACGCCTTCTTGAGATACCGCACGATTTTAGCCGCACGCGCCTTCCTCTCTGCGAGCTTCGCTGGGCTCATGCACCCAATTCTTTGAGGTCTGCGATGACCTCGGCCGCGTGCGCTTCAGGCTTCACCTTCTCGTACACCTTCGCGACCTTGCCTGCGGGGTCGATAAGAAAGCTCGTACGCCGGATGCCCATATAGGTGCGGCCCATCATCATCTTCTCGCCGAACACGCCGTACGCCCCGACTACCTCTTTGGTAACGTCGGCCAGCAGGGTGAAGGGGAGATCAAATTTCTGCGCAAACTTCTTGTGGCTTGCCACACTGTCGGTCGACACCCCGAGCACGACCGCGCCTATCTTCGTAAAGCCTTTGAACTGATCGCGTATGGTGCACGCCTCGATGGTGCAGCCGGGCGTGTCGTCCTTAGGATAAAAATACAAGAGTACCCACTTCCCCTTGTAGTCGGCGAGCGAGTGCTCCTTGCCTTCCTGGTCCGCGAGCGTGAAACTCGGCGCCTTCTCCCCTACGTTCGGCATCTCCATAGATGCGGGCATTATACCAGCGGTTCCGTCTCGTCTGTATGAAGAAAGGCGAAGCGGAACGCAATCTGCAAGAGCGCGCCAGCGGCAAGAGAAGCGAGTACTAGCACAATTAAGACCCCGATAACTGGTACAAGCGCCACGAGAGAGAGAGCAAGGGTGCCGAGTACCCCGTCGCTCCAGCGTACGTGGTCGCGATAGAAGAATCGGCGAGCAAAAGCTCCGCCCGTGAGAATGCCGGCGTAGACGAGTGCGAGGAGGATGAGGAGTGCATAGACTATGGCGAGCAGGATGGCGAGACCGAGACCAATGAAGGTGAGCGCGAGGAGGAGAATGAGGATGGGTGTAGCGACCGCCGCAGCAAAGCCAAGCAAGGCGGTGAGCAAGAAGTGGCGCATGCGTCTGCCGTACACCTCGTCAATGACGGCTTCGGCAAATCTAGGGAAGAGGCCGGCCAAAAGGCCGGCGAGGATGAGGCTTGCGAGGACGCGCGCGAAGAGGAAGATACCTATGGAGACGAGCGCGAGCGTCTTAGAGACACCCGCGCCTGGTAGGTAGGAGGCGGCCGTGTAGGAGACACCACCGGCCACTGTCGCCGACTGGGGAATGGTCGCCGGGACGGGTGCCTGATAGGTAAGCGACCCGTTAATCTTTGTACCAGGCAAGAGTGTGAGGCGATCGCCGGCAACCACACGCACGTCACCCGCGAAGTCACCGCCGAGAGTAATAGCATTACCATACATGACGACGGGGCCAGCGGCGCCACCCGTGAGAACGGCGCGGAGCGCACCCACGAGGACGCTGCCGGTGACCGGTGCCTCCACGTTCAACCGCAGCGCGAGAGCGGCAAGGTCACCCGCAATCGGCTGCTCGATAGTCGCGTGCCCGGCCAAGAGACGCAGGTCGCCCCTCACAGCGGCTCGGACCGCGACCGAACCACCTACGAGGAGCGCATCGCCCGCAACCTCTGCGGCTTCGACGATAGTGCCACCTACTGCAGTGAGATCCTCTGCCACCGGTGCAACAATGATGACCGAGGCGCCCACTTCGTAGGCGTTACTCGACGATACTGGGGCACCGGGTGAACGTGCCCCTGGCGCCTCTGCCGTGGGGGCGGCATGCACAGTCGCCACTGCCCCGAGATAGAGCGCGAGAACAATGGCGGACAAGGCAAGGGGACGCATATCAAATCACCGGC
>DATEBU010000014.1:0-2305 GCA_036516675.1 Minisyncoccota bacterium | reverse complement strand
ATGCTGTGCAGGGAGCACCCAGAAATCCGGCTTGTCATACTTGGCGAGGGAGAGGAGCGTGCGCGGCTCGAGTGGCTCGTGAACGCGCGCGACCTCGGGGGAAAGGTGCGCCTCGCGGGGCTCGTCCCAGACGGAGACATGTACTTGCGTGCCTTTGACCTCTTCCTCCACACCTCGCAGAGCGAGGCACTTAGTCTTGCAGTCATCGAAGCAGGGCTCGCGAGTCTCCCAGTCGTTGCGACGAATGTAGGCGGCATTCCAGAAGTCATTGAAGACGGTCGAACTGGCCTCTTGGTCGCTGCACACGCCCCTCGCGAGGTCGCCGCAACCCTCATCGAGCTCATCGGTAATCCGGAGCGAGCTCGTGCGATGGGTAATGCCCTCCAGGCGGATGTCCGCGAGCGCTTCAACCATGAGCGTATGGAGCAGGCGACCCTAGCGCTCTATACAGCTGACCGAGACTGACCGACACTAAGTGTCCTTCAGTTGACACTTAGTGTCGGTCAGCCACCGAGGTACTCGTTCGTACGCACGTCTGAGCGATTGGCTCGACCGTGGCGAGCGAGTGAGGTCACTATGCCGAGCGCGCCAAACTCCAAGACGAGATGTGAGCCACCCGAGCTCATAAAGGGTATGGTCGTACCTGTCACCGGCAGGAGGCCCAGATTAATACCTGCGTGTATCACTACGTGTGCAGCAAGCAGCAGCAGCACGCCGAGGGTGAAGAATGCATCGAAGTTGGTCGCGGAGGCGGTGGCTATCTGCAACAAGCGCATGAAGAGAAGGCCGTAGAGCGCAAAGAGAAGCATGATACCGACGAAGCCCCACTCCTCGGCAAAGGCGGCGAAGATGAAGTCAGTCTGGTATTCGGGTAAGAATCGTAGCTTACTTTGCGTCCCGTACCCCACCCCCTTCCCCACGAGCTGCCCGCTCCCCACCGCAATCTTGGCTTGGTAAGCATTGTAGCCGGCACCACGTATGTCGCCTGCCGGGTTCACGAACGAGAGGATGCGCGTACGCTGATAGGGCTTCAACCCACCAAACCACAGTGTCGTGGCGATAAGGAGACCGATGACTCCAATAACCGCAAGTTGTCGCTTCTCAATGCCCGAGACGAGCATCATCCCGAGCCAGAGCGTGCCGAAGATAATCGCGTTGCCGAGGTCTGGCTCAAGAAGAATGAGGAGCATGAGGAGGCCCGCGTAGGCGCCCGAGACAATGATGTGTCGCCAGTCGGCTATCTCAACGTGTCGGCGAGAGAGATACTTCGCGAGCAGAGCTATCAACGCGAGCTTGGCCAAGTCCGCCGGCTGAAAGGAGATGGGCCCGAGTGAGAACCACGCGCGCGCACCCATCACCGGGTCGGCGAAGAGGAGGAGGGCGGCTAGGAGGATAACCGAGGTGCCGTAGAGCACGAGTATCACCGGGGTGCGCCGGATAAGTCGCGCATCAATGGATGAGAGGGTGAGGTAGGTGAGGCATGCAACGGCGAGCCACAAGAGCTGTCTTGGCGCGAGCGAGGCCCCCTGCCCGAAGGTATGCATGGTAAGGATGCCGAGCAAGGCGAGCACTACTGCCGGCACAAGGAGCGTCCAGTCGCCAAAGTATCGCACACCGAGGTGGCGCATCCACCTATGACTCACGTCCCCGACGACCCACGAGCTCACGGTAAGGGGATGACAGGGAGCACTTGAATCTGGACCGGTACTCCCTCAAAGGGAGCGTTCCAGGTGAAGGTGGCAATCGCAGACCCCTGGGCACCAATCAGGGGCACGATGGTCTGCGACGCACCGATAGCATTGCCCGAAGCGTCGAAGACGATGACAATGGCCTTCATTCCCCGCATCGGCCGTATGTCAGGGTTGCCGAGCGTGGCCGTGATGCGAGGCGCGTCAGTGGCACCACCGAGCGTGATGCCAGACACACTCGGTACGACGCGCGGGTCGGTATCCTCGGCGTACCACTGTATCGAGCTTGAGGCGGTAGAAAGGAATGCGGCCCCGGGCGTCGCATATCCGGAAGCGACGCCCGGGACGAACACGGGCACGGTCGCCCCCGGTGGCAGGTCGAGAGTGCCCGTGACATGCTGGATGAGCGCCTGATCGTAGCCGAAGATGCTGATGGCGTAGGGGACGTGCTTTGCGGCGGAGCGCTGGTTCTTGTTCTCAATGAGACTAATGACGTCAGTGCGCCCTTCCCCATTCAAAATGGCTTGGGTGAAGAGGACGGTGGGCGGCTCTTCGGTCGCGAGACACAGATAGGCGCACGTACCACCACAGTCCACACCTGTCTCGCGACCATTCCA
>DATEBU010000013.1:0-4550 GCA_036516675.1 Minisyncoccota bacterium | reverse complement strand
GGTAGAGCAAACGCCTGAAGAGCGTTAGGTCCCCGGTTCGAGCCCGGGCCCAGGCACACTTCGACTCGCAGACTCGTTCAGTGTAAACACGCTATAATCAGAGAGATGTTTCGAGGGCTCTTTGCATGGATAAACAGACGTGAACGGCATCTCTCGGCCGCGGCGATGGTCGGCGGTTTCGTCTTCGACAGCCTCTATTTTGGCCGCATTGACGACCTCTGGAATACGCAAATTGTCTTCCTTGCGTACGCCAGTATCTGCCTCGTCTCTATCCCGCTCTTGCACTTTATAGAAGCAAGAGGCGAGCGTACCGGGAGGCGCCCGCGTTGGCGCGGTCTCTTGCCGATTGTCACCCAATTCGCGTTCGGTGGCTTCTGGAGCGGATTCCTCATCTTCTACGCGCGGAGCGCTTCTCTCGACGCGTCGTGGCCCTTCCTGCTCGTCCTGGTGGCGATATTCCTCGGCAATGAAATATTGAGCCGCTATCACGACCGGCTCGTTTTCGCTTCCATCCTCTTCTTCTTCGCCCTCTACTCCTATGCCATCTTCGCTCTGCCCATCTACACGCACTCCATTGGAACCCTGACCTTCATTGGGAGTAGTGTTGTTGCAACTCTTGTCTTCGCCCTCTTCACGGTACTCATTCGCTCGCTTGGCCGTGAACGCTTTGCTACCGACCTCTTCCGCATGCGCGCTGGCGCTGTGGGCGTCCTGGTGCTCATTACACTCTTCTACTTCACGAACATTCTCCCGCCACTGCCGCTCTCGGCAAAGGCGGTGGGGGTCTATCACAGCATCGATCGCGTCGAGGGTCGCTATCAGGCGAGCGAGGAGATAGGACGACAGTCGTGGCAGGCGCGGGCTGCGGCCTATCTAGGCAGGACGCCTACGCTCCACATCGTCGCGGGCGACTCGGCCTACGCCTACAGCTCCATCTTTGCCCCCACAGCCCTCTCTACCATCATCATTCATCGATGGCAGTGGCTTGACAGGGCGACCGGAGCGTGGGAGACCCGCTTCGCGCTTACGTACCCTATTACCGGCGGGGCAGACGGCGGGTACCACGGATACTCGGCGATTATCCCAAAAGTTGAGGGGTCGTGGCGCGTCTCCATAGAGACCTCCGACCGGCGCGTCATTGCCCGCCTGCCGTTCACCGTCCAGTTCGTCGACGTATCCCCAACCCTTGAGACGGTCACATTGCCATAAATGAGGTCACATGCTAGAGTCGCTCACATCATGACGAATAACCGTTCGTACCGTATGTCCTGGCACCGCACCAATTGGGGGGCGGGTTCGTCGCGCATGCGGTAATCGAAAGACCGATTCACCCGCGCAGAGAATCCCGCTTAAGGAGCGGGATTCTCTTTTTATTCAACCACCCTCCCTATTATGAAAACCATCATCTTCGACTTCAACCGAACGCTCTATAACCCCGATACGGAGGCACTTGTACCCGGTGTGCGCGAGTTGCTCGGGGAGCTCACGGCGCAAGGACACGAGCTCCATCTAATCTCACGACTCGAACCTGGGCGCGCCGTGACTCTCAAGGAGCTTGGTATAGCCGATATATTTGCGACGACAGCATTCGTCACGGACAAGGCGGCGGCAATCAGTCGAATTCTCAACGAAAAGACTAGCGATGTTTACGTGGTCGGCGACTATCTGTATGACGAGATACGGGCAGGGAACCGTGCGGGAGCGAAGACCATCTGGTTCAGACGGGGGAAATTCTTCGATCTTGCGCCTGAGACCGTACACGACCACCCGTGGCGTACTGCGGAAGATATGGCAGGCGTTCGAGCCGCTCTTTTCGAAGACTAGTCGAAGTAGGTGGGCGCCCTGCTGCCGGAGTCTAGAAGCCGCCAGCAGGGTGCCCGTCCAGGGCGCCGTTGATCCTTGTCAACTCACCTAGTCCATGAGAGGTAATGATGCACCCCACCTGTCTGTCTGAGTCCGTTGCCGATCTCGGTGGCGACCTCAGTCGACTCGAATCGTATCTCGTCGCCTGCGGTTATTGGAACACACCGGAGAAGCGTCAGCGCCACGCCTATACACTCTCGCCTTCGGCCTATGTGCTTACTCGCGCTGAGCATCAAGAGCTCGAACATATCGCAATCACTACTCACGCAGCCGTGCGCGTTCTCAATACTCGGCTCTGCGGCCTCGCTAAGGATGCCGCACGCCTGCCGAATGGCGACGCAGCTTTTCTCAAGCTAGCGACCGCGGCGTCGCGCGGGCTCTTGCGTCCGCATGACGGCGTGGAGACGATACCGGAGATAATCAAGCTTGATCTTGTCAGGAATGCTTGCGGCGGATTCAGGCTCGTTGAGGCGGATGTTTACAATCCGCGCGGTTTGGGCTACGCGGCCCTGCTCGCGGAAAGCGTACCCCATCCCTTCCGCAACCGGAGATTCTCAGGCATCAGTGCTCTTGCCACTGTGCTCACGAGTCACTCGACGGCACCATGGCAGATACTCATCTCGGAGTACGAGCGATATTATGAGACGGCGTTCAGGATTCTCTCCGGTTCGCTTGAGTCTTGGGGCGTGCGAACGCACCTCCTCCGGGAGGAGGCACTCGCGCATGGCGGAGATCCCTTGTCTACTGGGTCCACCGAAACAGCCAACCTCTTCGCGATTCCAGAATCTTTATTCCAGCGGCCCCTCGCTCGCGATGCGCTCCTGGCCCGTTATCGCGCAGGCGCCCTCCGGACCTTCTACCCGCCGGTGGCATATCTCGGGTCGAAAGCATTTCTTCCGTTCTTACGTACCTGCGAAGGGATGGAAGGGATTATCCCACGATCGGGGCTCGTCGGGAAACGATTCTCACTGGACGCGCTTCTTGCCGACGGGAACGGAGCCATTCTCAAGGCGACGGTTTCTTCGGGGATGAAAGGTGTATTCTTTTCCGACCTCGACCGACCTGCGTTCGATACCGCTCTCAAGAAGGCACGCGCCTTCAAGACGCCCGGCTTTGTTCTTCAGGAGCAGATCCCACAGGAACCGATTCCAGTCGTGATCTTCGACGAGGCAGGGGGGCGGGTAACGCAAGACTATTATCTGCGCCTCACGGTCTATGCGATGGCTCGTGGCGTTCTCGATGCGGAGGTCACCGGCCGCCCCGACCGTAAGGTCCACGGCGCGCCAGACTGCATCCAGTTGCCAGTCATCTTCTCGTAAACTCAAAACCGCCGCAGCCCTTGGCCGCGGCGGTTCTTCTTTTTTCAGCCAGCCTTGACCTTAAGCTTGGTCTGGCGCGCCTTGTCGAGCTTGGGCATGATGATGGTCAGGAGGCCGTCCTTGGCGACCGCAGAGGACGTCTCCACATCCACCTCCTCGGGTAGGAGAATTGAGCGAGAAAACGAGCCCCAGAAGAGTTCGCGAGAGAAGTAGTCGGGGCCAGAAATCTGTTCGCGCTCCATGCGCGAGCCCTCGATCTCAACCATGTCGCGGCGTATAGAAACGGTGAGCTCATCGGGCCGGACTCCCGCGACAAACGCGCGTACCACGATCTCAGAGGGTGTCTGATAGAGGTCAACAGGGAGCTGTCCCTCGCTCTGGGCAGGGAGGCCCTCTCCACGGGTACCAGGGAGCTGTGGCGCGGCGGCAGGCTTGCCCGGCAAGGTCGCTGGCGGGAGGTCGTCGTCAAAGGAATCGTAGGGGTCGAGGGTGGCGCTGCCACCGGCGAGTCTGTCGAAGAATGAGCGCTTCATGGTAGTGGTGATGGACACGTGTCGTTAGCAGGTATTAGGGGGCAGCGTGCGGTATTCGAAATATTTAAGAATCTCGAGAGTAGCGAAGAAGACGACCGCAAGGCTCCACACGAGGAAGAACGCCGTGAGGGCCGACGAATCGCCCTCATTGATGATAAGGGCATTAAAGCCCGTATGCAACGCCACCGCGAGGATAAGTCCAAGGGTGACCGCTCCGATACGCAGCACTGGCCGTTTGAGAGCCGAGAAGGCGAGGGCGAACCCGACCGTGGCCGAAGCGATGACGTGGAGCAGCGTTGAGCCAAGGAAACGCAGGTCGCTCGTTGCAACACTTGCGGCAAACTCCCTGTCTGAGAGCGGAGCCACCAAGAAGAGCATGTTCTCGGCAGCGGCGAAGCCGAGCGCCACCGTAATCAGGTAGATAACATAGTCAGAGGGCTCGTCCACGGCGCGCCGCCAGAGGATGAAGGCCGCGGCCATTGCGTATTTGAGGAGCTCCTCTATAGCGGCCCAAGCAAGGAGGATGGGGGGCATGGCTGCGAGTGCGCTCTTAGCGACCTGCTCAAGAGGGAGCGCGAGCGGGACCGCGGCCATGCCGGCGATGAAGGCGAGCGCGATGAGGCGTCGCGGCTCTGGGCACCGCGAGTCCTCCTTCAAGAGGAAGTAGAGCCAGATGAGAGATGGCAGTATCCCCCCCAAGAAGGCGTATCCAAGCGTGGTGGCGGTCACGTCCCTAGTATATCAGGCCCGATTCAAGATTACTGGCCATTTGGCGACCATGAGGAAGGGGGCGTCTTTGTTGGCAACAGAATCTGGCAGCGACTGATAGATTTCT
>DATEBU010000012.1:0-4719 GCA_036516675.1 Minisyncoccota bacterium | reverse complement strand
ACATCCTGCGCGTGGGTGGTCTGCACGCCGCGAGCCGCGAGAGTTGTGGGCATGCCCTTGCCCTGCGAGGCGCAGGTGTCGTCCGGGTAAACCCTCAGGCACCCGCCGAAACTCCCGTCCGAGCCGATCCACATCATGTCGAACAGGTAGGTCGACCCGTTCGGCGCCGGCAGGCAGCTGGTGGCAGACCGCGGATCGCCGTTCAGAATGGCGTCCCCAATCCTCTGCGCGCAGTCTGGTGTCGTGACCGGCTCGACGAGCGTTGCGCTCGCAAAGCTCACATCGATGCTGTTACCGACACCGGCAACACCAACCTCGGTGAGCGTCACCCGGTAGACATCGGCTTCGGCTCCCGAGAACGAGTAGCGGCTGTGCGTTGAGCACAGCAACTTCCCGCGCCGGGTTACGAATGGCATGCATTCCCCGGGGGAAATGCTGATTTGCTGGCCCACACTGGCATCGAGCGGGCCGTCCCAGGTGTAGCCCTCGGAAGGGACGGCCAACCTTGACACCTGCGCAGCGGCCGGGAAGGACGCGACGAGCGTGATGGCGGCACTGGCCAGGAACGCACACTTTTTCATGACTGACTCCCCTTGTCGCGAGAAGCGGACGACATGGATTGAACAGGCTTCTCTGGTGGAGAGAATATCAGTATATTGACAGTATGTCAATAGTCATTTATATCGCCCGATATCCCCTGAGGATTTGGCCAGATACGGCTATACTTGGGCTATGACCATCGCGTTTACGGGGGGCGGGACTGGGGGGCACTTCTACCCGATTATTGCTATTGCCGAGGCGATTAATGAGATCGCCCGCGAGAAGCAGCTTGTGGATCCGGCTCTCTACTACCTCGCGCCCGACGCCTTTGATGAGCGGGCGCTCTTTGAGAACCGCATTATCTTCATCCGCGTCCCAGCAGGGAAGGTCCGTCGCTATTTCTCCCTCCAGAACGCCTCCGATGCTCTCGTCACGCTCTGGGGCACCATGCGTGCCTTCGTTGACCTCCTGCGCATCTACCCGGATGTCCTTGTCTCAAAAGGTGGTTACGGGAGCGTACCCGCTCTGCTGGCCGCTCGGATTCTCCGTATCCCTGTCATCATCCACGAGTCAGATGCCAAACCCGGACGGGGAAGCCTCTTAGCGGCGAAGCAGGCGGTCAAAATTGCTATTTCCTTTGAGGGCGCCGCCGCCTACTTTCCCAAGAGCGTACAAGATAAGATTGCTCGCACAGGTATCCCTATCCGTAAGGCGCTCATGAGCCTCGAGAGGGAGGGGGGCCGCCAAGAGCTCGGCCTCGACCCCTTGCTGCCAACCATACTCATTCTCGGCGGCTCCCAAGGGGCCGTGCGCATCAACGACACTGTGCTCTCGGCGCTCCCTGACCTAGTCGGCTTCGCTAACATCATCCATCAAACGGGTCCGGGCAATATTGAGGAGGTCGAGAAGATAGCGAAGGTCATCCTCGCTGAGAACCCGAATGCAAATCGGTACCACCCCTTCGGTTATCTCACCGAGACGGCAATGCGCCGCGCAGCGGGGGCTGCCGACCTCGTACTCTCGCGGGCGGGGGCGAACTCCATCGCCGAGATTGCGGCGTGGGGCAAGCCCTCCATCATCGTCCCTATCCCCGAGACCATAAGTCATGACCAGCGCACCAACGCCTACGCCTACGCGCGCACGGGTGGCGCTGTGGTGGTCGAGGAAGACAACCTCGCCCCCCACCTCATCGTGGCCGAGGCCAGGCGCATTCTCTCCGATCCGGCGGTGATAGAGAGCATGAGCAAGGCGGCGACGACGTTTGTAGACCCGAATGCCGCGCGCACCATCGCCGGAGCCGTACTCACCATCGCGCTCTCACATGAAGGATAAGGTTGTCACCCGATTTGCGCCCTCGCCCACCGGCCTCTTGCATGGGGGCAATTATCGCACCGCAGTGTTCTGCTACCTCTTCGCCAGGCAGCAGGGTGGCTCGTTCTTACTTCGCATTGAGGACACCGACCGTGCACGGTCAAGACTTGAATTTGAGGAGAACATCCTCGAGACGCTCCAGTGGCTTGGTCTCGAGACCGACGAGCCGCCTACCCGCTCAAGCGAGCGAGTAGGGCACCACCAAGAGATGCTCGCCAAGCTCGTGGCTGAGGATAAGGCCTATGTATCGCGCGAGCCCAAGAAGGATGACCCGAGCCGGAGTGTAGAGGTGGTGCGCCTGCGCAACCTCGGCACGGCGGTCACCTTCAACGATCTGATTCGCGGCGACATCACTTTCGACACGGCTGACTTCGGTGACTTCGTTATCGCACGCAGCATTACCGACCCACTCTATCACTTTGCGGTGGTGGTAGATGACGGGGACATGGGTATCACGCACGTCATTCGCGGCGAGGACCACATCTCCAACACCCCACGCCACCTGCTCATCGGGCAGGCGCTCGGCCTCCATGCTCCAAAATATGCGCACCTGCCGCTCGTGCTTGCGAGCGACCGCTCCAAGCTCTCGAAGCGTCGCGGAGCGAAGGCGCTTACCGCGTACCGGGACATGGGTATCTTGCCAGAGGCTATGCTCAATTACCTCTCCCTCATCGGGTGGAATCCGGGAGACGAGCGCGAGTACTTGACCCGCGAGGAGCTCGTGGTCACCTTTGATCTCTCGCGTGTACAGAAGGGGAGTGCGGCCTTCGACGAGACGAAGCTCTTCTCGGTCAATCAACACTGGATGCGCAAATTAAGCGACGAGGAATTCATCGAGCGACTCACCGATACCAAAGAGATGCCACCACTCTCGAATATTCCGAAGATTGTCTCACTCCTGAAAGAGCGTGCACGCACCTTCGGCGAGGCGCGCGAGATGCTCCGGGGCGAGCTCTCATTCTTCTTCAGTCCTCCCGCCTTGGACAAGGTTGGCCTGCTCGCCAAAGAGCCCGCTGACTGGTCCGGGGTGGCAAAATCTGGCCTAGAAGGGGCCCGTGAGGCCCTAGGAGCCCTGGGGAGCGACGTTTCCGCCGAGGTGGTCAAGGACACGCTTATGCCTTTGGTGGATGCTGCCGAAAGGGGAGGGAAGGGTGGTCGCGGGGCAATCCTCTGGGCCCTACGTTACGCGCTCTCGGGGCTAGAGAAGTCACCGGACCCTTTCGCTATCATTGCGACGCTTGGCACAGACGAAGCGCTTTCGCGAATCCATCATGCCGTTGCTATACTTGATGAATGACACGTGCAGCGGTCGTCCTCGCTTTTCTTACCCTCACTGCGGTACTCGCACTTGCACACCCAGGGGGTGTGCTGGCTGATGCCGCCGCTGATGTTAAAGCCCAGATTGACGCGCACAATGCCCAGATAGCCCAGCTTGAAGCCGACATCGCAGTCTACCAGAAGCAGCTCGATACACTCGGCGCTAAGAAGAACACATTCCAAAGCACCCTTTCTGGACTCACCGTCTCTGCCAAGCAACTGGCGAGTCAGATACAGGTGACGAAGAATAAGATAGCGGCAGCCAATCTCCAGATTACGCAGCTTGCCGATTCTATCAATGACAAAGAGCAGGTTATCGCCGCCGACAAGATGGCTATCGCGAAGGCGCTCCGCTCCATTGCTCAAGGAGAGGAAGTGCCGCTCGTCGTACGACTCATATCAGCCAGCTCACTCGCGAGCGCGTGGAAGGCCGCCGACCAAGCGGCGCAGTTCAATCAAGCGCTGGCCGAGGATATTAGTAACCTGCGCGCCGTGAAGACGAGCCTTGCGAACAACTTGGGCCAAGCGGCCGAGAAGAAAGATGACCTGGTCTCGTTCACCACCGACCTCTCTACCCAGAAGCGCTCGGTGGACGCGAACGCCGCAACGCAGAAGCAGCTTATCGTAGAGACCAGCCAGCAGGAGACCGAGTATCAGAAGCTCATCGCCGCCAAGAAGGCCTCGCAGAAAGCCTTTGAAAGTCAGCTCATCTCGCTCCAGAGCCAGCTCAACCTCATCGTCAACCCAGGGAGCCTACCCCCCGTGGGCAGTGGTGTGCTCTCCTGGCCGTTCTCGGTAGCATTTATGACGGGTTGTGGCGCCCGCTCGACCGTCTTCGGCAATAAGTTCTGCATTACCCAGTACTTCGGCAATACCTCCTTCTCAACGGCGAACCCACAGATTTATCATGGGAGCGGCCACAACGCGATAGATATCGCCGCACCTATCGGTACACCCATTCAGGCATCGCTTGCGGGCACGGTGTTTGCCACCGGCAACACCGACCTCGTCAAGGGCTGCTACTCCTTTGGCAAATGGGTGATGATTAAACACGGCAACGGCGTAAGCACGCTCTACGCGCACCTCTCCCAAATTGATGTGGCGCAAGGGCAGGGGGTCGCTACCGGCCAAGTCATTGGCCTTTCTGGTATGACTGGCTACGCTACTGGGCCGCATATCCACTTTGGCGTCTACGCCTCCGATGGCGTGAAGATTATGACTCTACGCCAATTCCGCGGGGCAACCATCGGCTGCGCTGACGCCACCATGCCGGTCGCCACCCTCGACGCCTACCTGAACCCGCTGTCGTATCTCTAGCGCATGTATGCTAGCCTCTGCCAAAGACTCACGCGGGGGTTACCAACAATGAAAAGTCTAGAGTTTAAACTACGATTGTTTCTAAACAAGCTGTTTTGGGAGGTCGTGCGCCCAATCCGACCTGTATATTGGTGGGTATGTAGACCCGAAAGGCGCGGGGTCAAGTGTATCGTC
>DATEBU010000011.1:0-6210 GCA_036516675.1 Minisyncoccota bacterium | reverse complement strand
CCGGCCGCCACGAGCTTCGCAAGTGTCGCGTTGAACGCCTCGGTGACACCGGTATCTATACCGTCGGTCTCGACCAGGTGTCGAGGGACGCCAATGCGCATCTTGTCGGGTACTCCGTGCGCTGGGTATAGGTCATCGGGAATAGTGGTAGCATCAAGCGCGTCACGCCCTGCGATAGCAGCAAAGAGGAGCTGTGCATCCTCGACCGACTTCGTGAGTGGGCCGATTTGGTCGAGCGAGGAGCCGAGGGCAATGAGGCCGCTTCTCGAGACGGCCCCGTACGTTGGTTTCAATCCGACAAGTCCGCAATACGAAGCCGGCTGGCGAATCGAGCCTCCCGTGTCCGACCCCAAGGCGGCAATGCACATGTTGGCCGCTACCGCGGCGGCCGAGCCGCCCGAGGAGCCGCCAGGCACGCGGCTCGTATCTCGCGGGTTCTTCGTTGGGCCAAATGCCGAATGCTCGGTTGATGAGCCCATGGCGAATTCGTCCATGTTGGTGCGGCCGAGAAAGAGTGCGCCCGCCGCCTTCAGCTTCGTAATGACGGTGGCGTCATAGGTCGCTACATAGTGCTCAAGCATCTTGCTGGCCGCGCTCGCGACATGCCCATCGATGAGAATGTTGTCTTTAATCGCAAGCGGGATGCCGCATAACGCCGACGCACTGTCATTTTCTTTTGCCGCGTCGATACGCTTCTGCGCTATCGTAATCGCAGCTTCGTCGGCACCAAAGATCTCGAGGTAGGCGTGTAGCTCTGGATTCTTCGCCACGGCAGCCTCGTGGCACGCCTCCCACAATTCACGGACAGTGCACTCGCGCGCGCGCAGCGCGCGCGCAGCTTCTGTAATCGTCATCGTGTTGAGCTCCATACCAATTTTGTCCTATAGGATAAAAACGGTATTTCCGTTACTCATGCGTTATGACCTGCTTCACAACAAGCGCATCCCCTTCTCGCGCGGGGAATTGCGCAGCGAGCCGCTCGGTAAACATCTCCGGGGCGTGCGGCTCGCCGTCCTCACGCATCACATTGCGTAGCGGCGCCAGCTCCTCTACCCCGATTGGCACCTCAAGGGCGTCCAGCTGCCCCACATAGGCAAGAATGGCATCGAATTCTTGCACAAAGCGCTCAATATCAGCCTCGGTAACCCTAATACGCGCCAGGGCTGCAAGATGCTTCACTTCTTCACCTGTCGTCATGGGGCTACTGTATCACGCTTTGATTTTCGTGAGGAACTGCGCCTCCGAGAGGATTGGAATGCCAAGAGTGCGCGCTTTGTCGTATTTGGAGCCGGGATTCTCGCCGGCGACCACAAACGAGGTTTTGGCGGAGACTGAACCGGCAGTTTTGCCGCCAACGCTGCGCACGCGCGCCTCGGCCTCTTCTCGCGAAAGGGTGGGTAGCGTGCCGGTGACGACAATCGTCTGGCCGGTCAGAAGGCCCCGTGACGGCATGACCACTTTCTCGACTTTGAGGTGCCGCAGGAGGCGGTCAAGCATCGAGCGGTTCCCTGCTTGTCCAAACCAGGTGTGGACAGACGCCCCGATAATCGGGCCGATGCCCTCGATGCGGGCGAGCTCGGTCTCGCTCAGCTTCGCAAGCTTCGCGAGTGTGCCTGTATGGGTGGCAAGTAGGTAGGCGACCTCCTCGCCTACATGTGGGACGGAGAGGCCAATGAGCAGTCGGTCGAGTGGTACGCGCCGCGCCGCCTTAATCGAGGCGATGAGGTTCGTCGCCTTCGTCTCCTCGAATCCGTCGAGTGCGAGGAGCTCGTCCTTAGTGAGATCGAAGATGTCATCAGGCTCTGAGACGAGTCCTTGCTCCATGAAGAGTCGCACCGTCTTGGTGCCGAACCCGTCTATATCGAGCGCGCCCTTCCCCACGAAGTGCGCGAGGGCGCGTGCCTGCTGCTCAAATGAGCCCGCCACCACGCAACGGTGCGCCGCGCCTTTTCCTCCATGACTTGCCGCGACCCGCCGGGTGCGCCCGTCGCCCCCACACAGTGGCGAGTACGTCGGGAAGCGCCAGGGCTTCGCCCCCTTCGGTCGGAGCTCCTTGATTACCGAGATGACCTCGGGGATGACGTCGCCGGCCTTCTGCAAGATGACGGTGTCGCCGATACGGATATCGCGCTCCTTGATGAAATCCTCGTTATGCAGCGTCGCACGCGCTACGGTGGATCCTGCCACGGCGACCGCTCGGAGGTGAGCGACGGGCGTGAGCACCCCAGTACGACCCACTTGGAGCGTAATGTCCTCAAGTACCGTCTCTACCTGCTCGGGCGGAAATTTGTAGGCGACAGCATAACGCGGGGCCTTGCCGGTGTAGCCTAAGCGTTCTTGGGCCTCGCGGGACTCCACTTTGAGTACGACGCCGTCTACTTGATAGTCGAGCGCATCGCGTGCCGGGCCCCTCCACCTCTGCCAGTACGCAAAGACTTCTTCAAGCCACTCGACATGCCGATGCTCCGGGTTCACCGGCAATCCGAGTGTCGCCAAATACCTAAGCTCCTCGCTCTGGGTCGAGGGGTGCGCTTCGGAAGTACTCGCAAGGTCATAGATAAATGCGCCTAGGGGGCGCGCAGCAGCGATAGCAGAATCGAGTTGCCGGATAGAGCCGGCGGCGGCGTTCCTGGGATTGGCAAAAGGTGGTTCACCCTGAGCCTGTCGAAGAGCGTTCAACTTCTTAAAGCCCTCACGCGCAAGGTATATCTCACCCTCGGCGACCAGGTTGACCGGGCGCGCAAGATGCTCTGGCACCTCATGTATCGTGCGGACATTGTGGGTAACGTCCTCGCCCACCGTTCCGTCCCCACGGGTCGCGGCCGTGACGAGCATTCCCCGCTCATAGGTCAGTACTATCTTGAGCCCATCAATCTTGAGCTCAAGGTCATACCCACCCGCTGACGAAGTGTGTTCGCCAAGTACCTTCCGAACACGCTCTTCCCATGCGCGGATATCATCCTCTGTAAACGCATCGTTAAAGGACCACTGCGGGACACGGTGGCGTACTTTTGTAAGTTCAGGCAGCGGGCCGCCCGCAACCACCTGCGTGGGTGAGTCGGGAGTGACGAGCTCGGGGTAGAGCGCCTCAAGCTCGGCAAGCTCGTACTTGAGCGAGTCAAGAGCCTCAGGCGAGATAGGAGACTGGTCCCGCTCGTGTTCGAGGGTACGGTACTTCCTAATGGCCTCCTGGAGCGCCGTGACGCGTTCTTTGATGTCCTGAGTAGCTCTCTTGGGGGTCGGGGCCGCCATTCGCCCAGTATACCTAGAAGCGCAGGAAGAGGCCGCGGACGACTATCCGCCCACCAGCGCTTGCGGAGGCGATGGCGCTACAGGCAACACTGTATCCCGTCGAGTAGATAAACGCCTTCCACTGCTTGCCCTCAGGGCCAGGAGGACTCGGGATTAGCTGTCCGTATTTGTAAATAACAACATCGGCACAGCTCGTCCCATTATTAAAGGAGATACGCTCGCTTACCGTGAGCCGCCCTAATCTCCCTGCTGTCCAGCTCGTGACTGGCGTGCCAATGACGGCCCCATCGCAGGCATCGGCAGCATACTCCGCGATGGAGGCGTCGGGTGGGTCCGACGCGCTGTAGTCAGCGTAGTTGTATGCTCCTTGCTGCTGGTCAGCGTAGAGCGCGCATTCGAGGGCCCCGTCAGCCGCAAAGAACGCCTGCTGCGACTTTGTTGCATTACTCGCGAGAACTGCTTGCTTGTACGCAAGCGAGGCGAGCGTGAGGCCGAAGGCGAGCATCACCGACATGAAGATGAGAGTGACCAAGAGAGCGATGCCTCGTTTCTTGTTAGTTATTGCCATGGCGTAAGATTATCGGTCACGGTGACGCTGTAGGTGGTGCCACGCGAGACCCACCTCACCGTGCTCGCTATCTGCATATCGGTGCTTGACGGGAGGAGCGTCGCCTGAATAGTGCGCGTATACGGCGTCAAGGTATTCCCCGAGGCACCGAGGCGATACTGACCAACGCTCGTGATGTAGAGAGGCCCACACGAGCTCACTCCGCAAGGCCGGAGCGAATTGCCGTTCCCGTGGCCCATGGGGGAGAACGAGTCGAGCGCGCACGCCTGATTTGGATTTGCCCCAGAGGTTCGACAGCTTGCGATTGAACCGTTGTTACTCACTCCGTTAGCGAACGCCTGCCAAGCAACTTGTGAGGCGTCAGAGCCCGTATGCGCCCTGAGAAACTCGTGGTCGCGCATGGCACGGACGTACTCAATGCCTTCTTGCGCAAGGTAGGAGGCGATGAGCTGGTCCTTGGAGTTCTGCGCCGCAATAAGCACGCGGCTGGCTACCGTGAGGGGGCCAGCGACCGCGAGCACAAGAATCGTGACCGCGACCAAGGTCTCGATAAGTGTGAATCCGCTTCGTCCGCGAAGCGAGGTGAGCCCGCTGAATCTGTGCGTGTTCATAGGTCCGTACCGCGCATAATGGCACCCGTCTGTACATCGAACGTCTGAGTCTTGCCGGGAGCGGTCGTGACGGTGCCTGAAATGTTCATCCGCACGTATGGCTGGAGGACATCAGTGGTGGCTATACCCGTTGCGTTAAACGTCAGCCGAGTAACACTCACGGCAGGCGGCGGTGTCGTGACCGCCGTACCCGCTGTCAACGGATTACAGAAGCCGGTCTGACTCTTGCAGACCATGATAGTGCCGTTTACCAAACCGTACCGAACGTATGCACCGTTACGGTCTCTGAAGGAGAACGAGGAGCTGTTCACGCCAGCAATGCAGTCACTTGCGCTACAGTACGCCGACCCCGTGCGAATATTCGTTGTCATACTCTCAATGGCGAAGGAGAGGTTGTTGATGCCGGTGGCGAGCCCCTGCGTGTGCCTGTTCACGCCAATCATCACGAGGTAGGCGCCCGTAGAGAGCGTCATGATGATGGAGAAGAGGCCCACGGCCACAATAAGCTCGATAAGCGTATACCCCTGCTTCGTGCTTCGTGCTTTCATGATCATGGGCAGGTAGTAGCGGCTGCGTCAATCTGACCGGTCGCATTTATAGCGATGAAGCGCTGGCCGCCCTGCGGCGATACGAGCATGATACAGGCCCGGCTATTGGCTGCTGAATACGCTCCATTCACGCTCATAAAAGGGGTCGGGTCAGGTCGGGCGAAGACAATGTCGAGTCGCGAGAGCGTGGGGGTACAGGTCCACGTCCCGCTAAACGCGCAAATCTTGCTTATGGTGATGCCGTTGTTCAGGGTATAGGTCGTGATGAGCTGGTCTTGCCTCGCGAGCGCAGTGTATACGCAATCCCCGACTTTTGCGTCGGGAGATGTTACTCCTGTTACCGGCCTCCCGTGGCAATTCGCCGCGACGACGCCGGGATAGGAGTCAGCGAAGAGCGTGAAGGTGCTGACCGAAGGGCCCGCAGTAAAAGAGAGTCCGTAACCGGTATTACTCGCAAGCGCCGTTGAGACGCGGCTCCCGAGCCCGTAGCTCTCGGTACTCCGAATGGCGAGCGCGAGGTCGTAGGCGGCGTTCCCGAGGAGGAGGCTCTTATTGAAGGCTCCTTGACTCGTGATGACGATAATCGTGATGATGCCAATAATGGCCAGCACGATAAGCATCTCAATTAGAGTAAAGCCTCGATGAGTGCGGAGAGTGCGAAAGGGTCCCATTGGGTGAAGTAGGCAAGGAGGAAGCCCGCGGCAAGAAAGGGCGCAAAGGGTACCTCAATACCCATCCTAGCGCCCCGCGGGGTACGCGCCAACAGGACTATCCCCACCAAGGCGCCAATCCAAAAGGAGAAGAGAAAGCCCGTGAGGGCTACGGGGCCTGCAAGGAGCGCAAGCCCAAACACCAACGGAGTGTCAGCGAGCCCCATCGCGCGGCCTGCAGAGACGACCCAGAGCAAGGCGAAGAAGAGCGCGAACGCGCCTGCGGTAAGGGTGGTCGCAAGGAGTGCGGTACTCGGTACCTCAAGATACATGGAGAGCGCCGATGCTCCCACGAAGAGAACGAGGAGGGGCGGCGGGAGAATCTGGTGCGCGAGGTCGTAGAGGACGAGAGTGGTGAGCAAGGTAAGGGCGACGAGCAATGCGGGGAGAGCGGACGAGAGCCCGAGATGGAGGTAGGCAAGGGCGAAGAGCGCGCCGAGCGCGAGCTCGGAGACAGGCGCCCACGGGGAGAGGCGCGCGCCACAGCAGCGCGCACGACCGCTCCCGAGAATGTACGAGAC
>DATEBU010000010.1:0-3494 GCA_036516675.1 Minisyncoccota bacterium | reverse complement strand
ATGAGTGCGAAGGCTGCCTTCGCACTTGCCGACGAGATTCTGCGCGAGGCGGTCGAGGGGGTCTCTGACATCATCACGACCCCAGGCGACATCAACACCGACTTCAACGACATCAAGGCCATCATGGAGGGGGCGGGTCCGGCACTTATGGGCATCGGGGTGGCCGAGGGCGAGAAGCGCGCGGCCGAGGCGGCGCAGAAGGCCGTCAATTCCCCACTCCTCGACATCTCCATCTCGGGGGCGAAGGGCATCCTCTTCGTCGTCGCGGGTGCCGACGACATGGGCATCATGGAGGTGCAGGAGGCCGCTAAGGTGATTAGTGAATCGGTAGATAAAAATGCGCGAATCATCTTTGGTATGATGAAGGACGAGAAGCTCAAGAAGGGCCAGATCCGCATCATCGTCATCGCGACCGGCTTCCCCGAGGGGGCGCTCCCCGCTGCGCTTGCCTCTGAGCGCTCACTCTTCAATCTACCCACCGAGGAGCGCCAGGAGGAGCGCGGTCGCATCTACCACGAGATATTCCGCCGTGAGACGGAGTCCGAGCCCGCCCTACGCGCCAAAGAGGAGAAAAGGGAAGGGGCCGAGGCTCCCGTAGCATTCTCGCCCAAAGAGGAGCCGGTCGTCACGGCCCAGCCGCGGAGTGTTGACGGCATTGCCCCCGCCCCTGAAGACGATGAGGCCTGGGGCGCTATCCCTGCGTTCCTCCGCAGACATAAAAAATAACGGCCTGTTATACTGGCCGCATGTACGACCTCATCATCATTGGCGGCGGGCCCGCAGGCATCGCCGCCGCCGTCTACGCTGCCCGCAAGCGCCTCAAGAGCCTCCTTATCGCCGAGGAAGTCGGCGGGCAGTCAGTGGTTTCCGAGGGCATCGAGAACTGGATAGGCACACCCAAAATATCAGGGGTAGATATGGCTAAGGCCTTCTCGGTGCATCTAGCGACCGTCAAAGGCACCTTTGTTGAACTTGCGGTGGGCAAGCATGTCCGAACCCTTGATAAGACTGAAGAGGGATTCAAGGTCGGAGTAAAGGGCGGAGATGCGTTTGAGGCCCGCGCAGTCCTGATTGCAAGTGGCGCCAGCCGCAAGAAGCTCGAGGTGCCAGGAGCTGCCGAGTTTGAGAATAAAGGCGTCACCTACTGTGCCAGCTGCGACGGCCCGCTCTTCGCCGGCATGGATGTGGTGGTCGTGGGTGGCGGGAATGCCGGCTTCGAGACCGCGCTTCAGCTCTTGGCCTACGCCAAGAGCGTCACGCTCCTCCACCGGCACAAAGAGTTCAAGGCCGACCCGATCACCATAGAGAAGGCGCGTGCCCACGAGAATATGCGCATCCTCGCCGATACCGAGCCTACCGAGGTCCTCGGTGAGCAGTTCGTCTCCGGGTTGAAGTATCTCGACAAAAGCACGAACGAGATCAAAGAGGTCGCCGTCTCTGGCATATTCGTCGAGGCCGGAGTTATCCCGAACACAGCCTTTGCTGAAGAATTCCTCGAGATGGATGCCGTGAAGCGCATCAAGGTAGACCCGCGCAATCAGCGCGCCTCGGTCGAGGGCGTGTGGGCCGCAGGCGACTGTACGGACGAGCTCTATCACCAAAACAACATCGCCGCCGGCGATGGCGTCAAAGCCCTCGAAGACATCTATCTCTGGCTCAAAAAACGCTGATTAGACTTCTGCTAGTTCAACACCTGGAACCGAGCGCATCTTCTTATCTCGCGTAGCGAGCGGTATGTGGCGGATGATGGCAGTAGCGATAATAACCGCGTCCGGGACGCTAAGGTGATATGCCCGACGCAGAGCCCCAGCTGCACGTACAGTTTCAGCATCAATAGAGATGATGATATCATCCTCACCGCGCATGTAACCAATGAGGATATTGCTGTCGAGAATCATCGACGCGAGCGTTCCAGCGCTTTGAGACGCTTCTCCCACTCAGCTCGCATTTTGCGCAGTTCAACATGGGGATTGGGCTTCTTGCCGCGTAGGATACCCGCCGCCCTTATCCACGAATCAGGGATTTTTCCTCGGTGCGCGGAGATATTCGCTACAGTATGATGAGCTTTGGTTGCCATAGGATGATATTCTAGCATATCGACGCAGGGCATTAGTGAAGTGCGGAGTGTGCCCGAAATGTGGCACTCCACTCCTTTCAGACCGCGGCTTCTATGCTGACGGACCCCAGGATGGGCCCGAATACGAAGCCGCTACAGAGAAATGGTGGAAGGAACACGGACACCCGCTCGCGACCTAGCTACATCCGCCCCGTCGTAGGCGGAAAAGTTCTTTCACACGGTGAGTGCTGCACGGAGCGCTCCCGCACAACCGATGGCGAGCTGGTTCACCCCGGCTCGCCGTCCCTTCCGAGCATTCAAGCGATGGCTTGAGGATTCAGGAAGAGATTGTCAAACACCTGGTGTTTGACAGAGCTGCCATGGAGCATAGCTACGTAACAAAGAAGCGCTAGCCGAGTTGGCTCTTGGCGAGATTCTTCGCATAATCGAGAAAGAACGCCTGCCAATCCATCTCGGAGAGTGGCGTAACCATCGTCGGATAGTCCTTGAGCGTATCCGCCTTTGCGCACTGTGCCGCGAGCTGGAGTAGGTCAATGTGGTGATCGAACTTCGCTCGCGCCGCGCCGATAAGCTCCTCAAGCGTCCAGTCTGGCTTGGCTTTCAGAATGCAATAGAGATCAATAAAGTCGCGTGAGCGGGGCTTCTGATGAATTGTAAAGGCCTTATTGACGGCAATGTCGCGCAGGCTGTCTACAGAGAGCGCGTGGTACTTTGGCCCCTGCTCGATGCGGGAGAAGGGGTAGTAGGTGAACTCGGTCTTGATGTCGGGGCCCTCGACCATCTCAAGGAAGAAGAGATTGCGGTTGAAGCTTGTCTCGAAGATGACAGCACGGATGCCACAGGCCTTCGATATCTTCTTCAAGGTTGCGTCGACCGCGAGCGGCTCGACCTCCTCCTCGGAGAAGAAGTCGAGATCCTCGGAAAGCCGGTGGTGGAGGTGGAACTCCGCCAGCGCCGTCCCGCCCGAGAGATAGAACGCGCTCGTGATGGCCGACTCGCCTGCAAAGGCGTCAAGGACACGGCGCTGCCCCAGCGAGAGAATGGTGGGCATTATGCGAGTGCGAGCGCGAGTGCCTTGCGCTTCCACGGATCGATATCGAGGACGTTGAAGCGGGCACGAAGCTCTGCTTCCGGGATGAGCGGCTCACCGATGCCATAGTTGATGCGCTGCTCGAGCTTCCAACAGGCGTAGGCCTCCGGGTCCTCGGCAAGCCGTGTCTCATCCACTGACCAGTGCTTTTCCATAGGTCCATTGTACCATATCTGGCGCCTTCGGTCTTTTTGACCATGCCGCGACCCGTTTTCATTTGCTCCGGAGCATGCTCCTCACCTTGCTCCGGTCATGTGCAAAGCATGTGCAAAGCCAGGCTTTGCACACATACATACGAGCGTATATACGCAGAAGCGCCGCGACCAA
>DATEBU010000009.1:0-2170 GCA_036516675.1 Minisyncoccota bacterium | reverse complement strand
ACGATGATGATGGCAAATGCGCGTTTCATTACCTACCAGGATAGCAAAGGGAGCCCTGGTGCGCTAGACTAGTGTCCAGGTTTCATTCAGGGGACAGGGAACATGGGCAACTGGAAGAGGTTCCGTCGGCACGTGCCGAATCTGCTTACGATGACACGGGGCGTCTTCACCCTAATCATCTTCGCTCTTTTTCATATGGGGGTATACGACAACGTGTGGGGACGTGTGCTTATCGCAGACCTCTTCGCGCTTGCGGCTATGACCGACTACTACGACGGTCGGTTGGCGACCAAATGGGACTGCAAGAGCAAGTTTGGCGCGTTTCTCGATCCACACTTCGACAAGCTGCTCTCGTGGGCGGCCCTCGACATCCTGTGGTGGCAGCTGCAGCCAATAGCTCCGCTGCTCCTCTTCTTGCTTGCGACCGTCTTGCTCTATGACCTCGCCACCTCCGCGGCGCGAGTACTCGAGGCGCTCGGGTTCAAGGTCAAGCTCGTGACGAGCCGGACGGCCAAGGAGCGTACGTTCATCCTGCAAGCGGCGCTCGCGGCCTTCCTCACGTGCGAGGTCCTGCAGATCCTGTGGCCGGACCCAGTTGTCGAGGGCTTGATGACCGCGATGCTGACCATTGCGTTTATCACAGCCTTCGTCTGGACGCTCAAGTCCGGCTACGAGTACTTCTCCCCCTACTTCGGTCGGGCCACCACCGCACCCACCTGATGGCTCGACATGCTAAAACGCCGCCTCCTAGGAGGCGGCGTTACTATGCACTTGAATGTATCATATCCCGCTCGATGTCGGAGGCGGTGCCGCCTACCTTCTTCCCGGGGTTGAAGATGCCCGAGGGGTCGAAGATGTGTTTCGTCTCCTCAAAGAGTGTCATCATGTGGGGGCCGAAGAGCATGGGCAGATAGGGCGTACGGATGATGCCGTCGTTGTGTTCGCCGGTGGTGGTGCCGCCTACACTGATTACGAGCTTGTACACTCGTGGAGCGAGGTCAAGTATCACCTGGCGTACCTCGGGCTTGCCGAGGTCCATGAGCGGGATAATGTGGAAGTTGCCGCTGCCCACATGCCCCGCAATGGTATAGATGAATGAGTCTTTGTACTCCTCGAGGAGGGCAGAGAGCTTGGGGAGGAAGGTCGGATAGCTCCGGGGTGGCACAACGAAGTCGTCTATGAAGGGCGCTGCGGTCAAGCCGTGCATGTTCTTGCGCAGCAGGTTGAAGCTCTCGCGCCGCACAATCCAGTACTTCTCGCTCTCCTTCTCGTCCTTCTCGATGCGGCAGTACAGGTGGAGGTCGGCGAGTGCCGCCTTAGCAACCTCGGCCTTGCGGTCGGCCTCTTCTATTGTGTCCTCGGCGAACTCGGCCATGAGTATCATCTTGGGCACTCCGCCAGTCGCCACCATCGCCGCCTCGGGGATGAACTCTATCCCGAGCCGGGCGGCCTTCGCGAAGCCCATCTGCATGAGCATCTGGGGGAGGAATCGTACCGCGAGTGTAAATGTGTGGTCGTCGTAGCTCTCAAAGGACTCTGGGTGGTGGGGGAGCACCCGCTCGACGATGGTGGGCAGGACAGCGAGGTCGTAGAGGAAGCATACGAGCATCGCGCGGTGGCCCTTGGGCTTGACCAAGCCAAGCTTGGCGCGCGTCCAGAGCGCGAGGGTGCCCTGGCTGCCGCAGATAAGCTTCGCGAGGTTGAAGAGTCCGGTCTTGTGGTCCTGGACGCTCCAGAGCGCGTAGCCAGCGGAGTTCTTGGGCACCCGCGGGCGATGCCCCTCGATGAGCGCGGCGTTGGCCGAGAGGAGTGGGTCCATCTGCCGGTAAATCTCGCCCTCGAAGGTCTGAAGTGCCTTCTTCTCTCCGAGCTCGGCTGGTGTGAGCGCCTTGAAGGTCGCTTGCGAGCCGTCAGAGAGCACGACCTCGAGCTCCTCGACATAATCCTCGGTCTTGCCGTACGCAAGCGAGCGCTCGCCGCCGGAGTCATTCGCCACGATGCCCCCCATCGCCGCGAGCTCACGAGAGGCGGGGTAGGAGGGGAGGATAAGCCCCTTGGCGAGCGTGGCCGCTTCGAAGTCGCGATAATAGACCCCCGGCTCCGTGTAGCCATACCCGCCAAAAGTGGACATTGGATGTCCACTTTTGGCGGCATGGCTCAGAGGGGCGAC
>DATEBU010000008.1:0-16397 GCA_036516675.1 Minisyncoccota bacterium | reverse complement strand
AAGTGCGTTCACGAGCGCGCTGTTGAAACCCCGATTGGCTACGCCGGCTGCGGACTTGTCGAAGCGATACTCAAGCTTCGCTTTGAGCGCGAGCTCCTTCGCTTTAGCAGCCGGGAGTTTGGGCGCGAGTACCACGATGGCGTTATCAGAGGCAACAAGCTGGTCTATGTACTCGTCGAGAATGTAGGACATCCGATGTCCTACATTCTCGCTCTCGCCACCCTCGTCCTCTTCGTCGCCAACGCGTGCGCCCGGGAATGGGTCGTCGAGTAGCACGAGGAGGCGTGAAACGAAGAGGCCGCCCGTAGCCGCCGCATCCTCAAGCACGGCGCTCGTGAGCTCCTCGCGTGCCAGACGCAAGTACGCAAGGTTTGGCTCTTTCGCGCGTGCCACTGCGACCCAGGCGAAGGCCTTTGTCCGCACCTTTTCTACGTCGGAGCCATGGAAGAGGTACATCATAGCGGCTGCATCTCCCCCCAGTTGGGACCGCTTTTCATCTCGGCCAAAATGGGCACGCCATGCGTCTCTTGGTCAGCCATCACACCCTCCATGATTGCCTTAATGCGCGTGGCGAGCGTTGATACTTGTTTGGTTTTAATCTCATACACAAGCTCGTCGTGCACTTGTAAGAGGAGATGAGCGTCCTCGCGCACGCCCTGCGCACACAGGTCGTCATCAATCTTCACCATGGCGAGCTTAATGATGTCGGCTTGCGTACCCTGTAAGGGAGCGTTGATGGCCATACGCTCGGCCTGTGCCCGGACATAGGGCAGCGAGGACTTCATCTCGGGGAACTGCCGGCGACGCCCGAAAAGAGTCTCGGTGTACCCATGCTTACGGGCGAAGCCCTTGGTCTTCTCCAGATACTGCGCAAGCATGGTGAACGTGTGGAAATAGTCGTCGAGAAATCGGTGCGCCTCCGCGGTTGTCGAGGAGAGCTGCGCCCGGAGTGCGTTGACACCCATGCCGTAGAGGATACCGAAGTTGATAACCTTGGCGCGTCGTCGCATCTCCCTATCTACCTTCTCGGGGGCAACACCGAAGACCATTGCGGCCACTTCCCGGTGCACGTCACGCCCAGCGTGGAAGATGGCGCAGAGTTTCTCATCGCCCGAGAGGATGGCCGCGAGCCGGAGCTCAATTTGCGAGTAGTCGAGGGCGACGAGCGTGAAGCCCCTTGGCGTAACAAACGCGCGACGTATGGCTCGCCCACGCTCGGAGTGGAGCGGGATGTTCTGGAGGTTCGGGTTGGCGCTCGCCATTCGGCCCGTGGTCGTGCCCGTCTGCACGAACTGCGTATGCAGTCGGTGTTCATGGTCGAGGAGCGGGGGGAGATTGTCTATGTAGGTGGAGAGGAGCTTCTTCAGTTCGCGATACTCGAGAATTTGGTCAATAATCGGGTGCTCCCCGCGCAGTTTCTCGAGCTCGCTTTCGCGGGTAGAACGTTGGCCGGTCGCCGTCTTCTTCTGTCGCCCTCCCTCGGGAGATACGAGTGCAAGCTCGTCGAAGAGCACGTCCCCGAGCTGCTTAGGTGAGCTGATGTTAAACTTGTGCCCTGCTGCCTTATGTATCTTCTTCTCAAACGACCCGAGCTCCTTGCGGTACTCCGAAGCGAGCCCCGCGAGCGCCTTGGGGTCAATAAGCACACCGCGCGCCTCCATGGCCCGGAGTATGGGGATGAGGGGTTTTTCAATGTGCTCGTACACGTCCCGCACATGGCCGAGCCCCGCAAGCTGTCCTTCGAGCGCCCCGTGCGCCGCCTCAAGCGAGTGCTCCTTGGTAAAGGCGAGAACGTCGTCGAGAGAGGCGTTCGTAAATTCTGAAGAGATAAGCCAGAGCATGACCTGCGCCTCAGCAAGGAGCGTTGGGTCGGACGCGGCTTGTGCTGGCATATCCTCCTCACCCCCACCCTCTTCATCTTCAGCCACCACAATGCCGCTCGCCTTGGCGAGTACGCTCCTGGCTCGCTCGCGGAGCGATCGGAAGCCGAGCTCCTCCAAGAGGACGAGAACTTTCTGTAGACTCACGTGCTCGTGCCAGTGGTTCGCAGGTAATGCAAACGCGATGGGCGCGTCGAGTCGTATGGTCGCAAGAGCCTTAGAGAATCGCGCGTCCTCCTCGTGCTCCTTGAGGAGAGCGATGATGCGCGGCTTGATACCGGCCTCGACAAACCTCTTCTCACTCTTGGTGAGTGTTTTGTACATGGCTTCGATAGGGCCGAAGGACGTGACGAGGATAGTCGCGGTCTTCTCCCCTATGCCGGGTATGCCTTTGATATTATCTGAAGGGTCACCACGGAGCCCCTTGTAGTCGGGTATGAGATGAGGAGCGAAGCCAAGGCGTTCGACGACTCGTTGCTCGTCGTAGAGAATAGTCTCGCCAAATCCGCGACCGGGCATATACACGCGTACCCGCTCATCGTCCACAAGCTGAAGGGTGTCCATGTCTCCAGAGGCGATAATGATGTCCACCTCGTCCTTCATCTCGTGCGCAATGGTCCCGAGGAGGTCATCTGCCTCGAAGCCCTCGCGCTCGTAGAGGGGGACTGAGAACGCCTCGAGCACGGCGCGCGCGCGGGTAATCTGGGCGGAGAGCGCGTCGTCGGTCTTGGCGCGCGTACCCTTATACGCCTCGTAGGCCTCGTGGCGCACGGTAGGCCCCGGCAAGTCGTAACAGGCCGCGATGTAGTCGGGCTCGAGATCACTAATCAGCTTGATGAGCATGGAGACGAGACCGTAGAGCGCGCCGGTAGGTGAGCCGTCCGGGCCGGTGAACTCGGGGAGCGCATGATACGCGCGGTGGATAATCGCATGCGTATCAAGAAGGACGAGACGCTGTTTCTTTTTTGAGGTGAGCGTGCGCTTGTTAGTTGCCATAGGAGAGGGTGCGTGAGCCATCGAGATGCGGTTCGAAGTGGATACGCTCCGTGGGTTCTGGGAGCCCGGCTACGCGCTCGGGCCACTCCAGGAGGATGAGATTACTGTGGTCGCGCATCAGCTCGTCGAAGCCAAGCGGCGCAAGACTTTCGTGCTCATCCAGCCGATACGCATCAATATGCACGAGTCGTCGAAAGCCCTTGACCGACACTAAGTGTCCATCAGCTGCTGATGGACACTTAGTGTCGGTCAGCGAATAGATCTTCTCGAGGACAAAGGTTGGGCTTGTGACGGTATCTTCGATGCCGAGGACCTTCGCAAGCGCCTTCACAAAGACAGTCTTTCCTGCCCCAAGCTCGCCCGAGAGGGTCACGAGTGTCGCGCCTTCTACCTGCGGGCCGAGCGTTGCCGCAAAGCGCGCGGCCTCCGCCTCAAGTTCGCCCATCGTCCGGACCACCGTCTCCATACGTGGATTGTACTCTGGCGCACCCCAGGGGGCCCTAGTCGAAAATATTGATGAGGTACGTATCAATGGTGCGTTGGTCAAGGTCATAGAAGTGGTCTCCGGCTGCGTGCAACTTGATGGCAAGGGTGACGCCCACATATCGCCAGTGCCACGGCTCGTAGATGTAGTAGTCGTTATCTTTTGGGTAGGAAAGGGTGAAGCCGTACTTGTAGGCATTATCGGCCAGCCAGAGATAGGCCTCGGTCTGGTCAAACGAAGGGGTGAGCTCTCCGCCAAGACCGGTGGTGATGAGGTCAATGGCCGTACCGAGCTGGTGCTCGGAGTACCCTTGGTCAGCGGAGAATTGGTTGGCGGTACCGGCGCCATAGGTGACCGTGTACTGCTGTTTGAGCGCCTCTTGGGTGTAGAATGAGCGGTACGCACTAAACACGTAAAGAGTCACGCTCTTCTTCTTCGCGGCCTCAAGCATCGCGGTCAGGCGCGGGAGCACTTGCGGGATAATCTGCATCTCGGTTTCATCAATGTAGCGATACTCGTTTGGGACGACGGCGAGCCTCTCGGGCGCGTAGTTCTCATTAAGGAAGTACACCTTTGAGTACTTGGCCAGGAGCTGGGGGTCGAGCTTCTGGAGTTTCTCAAGAGTACTGACCGTGTTGGTGACCGAGGCTACACTCTCCCCCTGCTTCTGTAGCGAGGCGGAGAGCGTGGTGCTGGTCTCTGCAATATCTAACTGGAGCTCAGAGGTCGTCGAGGCGAACTGCCCTGCGAGCTCTGTGGATTGTTGCTCAAGCACCGCAACTTTTTGCGAAAGCTTCTCGAATTCTGTATAGCCGTACCACGCGGCCGCCACCCCAGATGCAAACACGAGTACCAGCACGGGGGCGATAATCCACCAGGGCTGTATCTGCTTCGCGAAATGAGATAGGCTCATCGTCATCCATTGTACCGTGGGACGTGAAAACGCGCCCGCGCTCCAGAGCACATACGGATGGTAGAATGGCCAAATGGATAAGAAGCTGCCGTTTGACACGACCAAGGAAGAGGGTGAGCTCGCGGCTATCCACGAGCGCGAGGAGGAGGATGTCGCCCGCATTCTCTCAGAGAAGTACGGTATGGCCTATGCCGACCTAGCCCTGAAAGCCGTTAATGTGGACGCGCTGCGGATTATCTCGGAGGAGGAGGCGAAGGTGGCCGAGGTGGCCGCCTTCGATATCGTCGCCAAGAAGCTCTCCTTGGCGCTCGTCAACCCGCACAACCCTACCCTGCCCGCGCTCCGAGAGGAACTCGTGGGCCGTGGGTACGTGCTCACTGAATACCTCGTATCGAAGCGAAGTCTCGCCAAGGCGCTCGCCCGTTATGCCGAGCTCTCATTGGCGGTCGTCAGCAAGCCAGGAGTGTTCAAGGTACCAGGAGAAGCGTTCGCTCGGTTGGGTGAAAAGAACAACTCCAAACAGGCCCTCTCTACCGAGCTCGACACGGCTACCGGCCTTGAGACGCTCGAGCGTGTCTCGCACATACTCGAGGTCGTCTTCGCAGGCGCCTTAGCGCTGCGCGCTTCAGACATTCACTTTGAGCCCGAAGAGACGAGGGCCCGACTTCGACTACGTATTGACGGCCTTCTCGCCGACGCGTACTTCTTTGACCCGAAGGCGTATCACCAGCTAAACTCGCGCATCAAGGTGCTCTCGGGAGCCCTCTTGAATATCACCAACCGCGCCCAGGACGGGCGCTTCACGCTCGATACCGAGGAGAAAGCTATCGAGATGCGTGTCTCCTTCATTCCCGGTGCCTACGGCGAGTCTATCGTGCTGCGCATCCTCGACCCGGAGACTACGCGCGTCTCCTACAAGGAGCTCGGTATCCCCGACAAGCTCCTCGCCAGGCTCGAGGTGGAGATACGGCGGGCCAATGGCATGCTCCTCAACACGGGGCCTACCGGAAGCGGGAAGACGACCACACTCTACTCGTTCCTCCGCGAGATACATACGCCCGATATCAAGGTCATCACCATCGAGGACCCTATCGAATACCATCTCGAAGGCATCGTCCAAACCCAGGTTGAGGGCGAGAAGTACACATTCTCCGGAGGGTTGAAGTCGATTGTCCGCCAGGACCCGGACGTCATTATGGTCGGCGAGATACGTGACGGGGAGACCGCCGATATCGCCATCCAGGCCGCGCTCACTGGCCACTTCGTCTTCTCCACCGTCCACACCAACGACGCGGCGGGGACCTTCCCTCGCCTCGTCGACCTCGGTGCCGACCCGAAGTCCTTTGGCTCGGCCATCACGGTCTCGATGGCGCAACGGCTCGTACGTAAACTCTCGCCAGATACCAAGAAAGAGCGTCCCTTGACCGATGAAGAGAAAAAGATGATTGAGAAAGTATTTGAGCCCTTGGCCGACAAGAGCTTGATTCCTGAAAAGATAGAGACGGTGTGGGAGCCAGTCGCCGAGGGAGAAGACACGGGCTACCACGGTCGCATCGGTATCTTCGAGGCGATATTCATGGATGACGAGCTCGCCCGCTTCCTCCGCGACGCCCCGCCCGACCACGAAATCGCCGCCTTCACGCGCACACAGGGCTACCTCACCATGGCCCAAGACGGCATCATGAAGGCGCTTCAGGGCATCACTACCCTCTCCGAAGTCGCCGCCACCGTCGACCTCCCGCACACATGAGACACGACGTTAACCTGGGTAGACGAAGTGTCGGAAAGGTAGCCGAACGCATTGTAATGAATGAGTTGGAAGCTCGTGGCTATCGTGTAACGGACTTGAACAAGGATGGGTTAAGTGCAAATGCTGATCTTATTGCCGCAAAAGGCGGAAAGATCTGGCAGATACAGGTAAGGGGCTCCACAAATACCATGGGCAAACGCTGGTGGATTCAATACGGTTACTGCACTCCTGAGATTATTGCCGGAAAAATAAAGATGTTTAATCGGCACGATTCCTTTTATACTGCGCAACATGTCGTATTAGTTGCTGTTCGCTCTCCTTCGGAATACCGGTGTTTCGTTCTGCCCGTAAAGGAGGCCGAGAAGGCGGCGCAGCTCTTATTAGACCGAAGCTACCGCCGACGGCGACGAAATGGAAAGAAGAAAAAGCCGGGTAAGATGTGGTTTTATGTTGAAGAGAGTAGCCAAAAACGTGCACACCACGTGAATTTAGATAAGGAGCGCGAGATTCTGCATAAATGGGAAAATGTCTGGGGGCTACGCACCTAATCCCGCGAATTCCCCTTCGGGAAAAAGCTTACGGCGGACTCCCTATCTCGAGATGCACACGTCTTTTCTATCGACTCGTGATGATAAGTGCTGGTCCGAACATAAAAATTATTGCTGCAAGAAGGCAGCTGGTTGCAATCCATAGGATTTGTTTTTTCGATTCCTCTTCTCGTCCCTTAAATTGTTTTTGGGCGGCGTACGCAATAGCCACGCCTGCAACGGTTGAAATCAAAGTCAGATACGGCTGTGCTCCAAATAGTAGTACGAGCAAGGTTGTTCCTCCGTAAACACAGAGCAAGAAGATTGAAACGACGAGGTATATGATGGGCCATCTCATGGCCTTGATTATATCATCTCCTGTCAGAGTGTGACGCGAGTCTGAGCGGCGCTTGTGAATCCTCTGTGTTGCAAAACACGCGACTAAACAGGTCTACTATCACCAACTTTCCGAGATGGCTTTAAGACCTGGGTTTGTCTGTTTCGTAATGATTCGCTCTGATAGCCACTATGGATACTGTGTTGTCGGTTCTGAAAAAGAATAATCTCCCTTCATTAACTCTTTCTGGTTTCCTTTGATCTCTGCGTTGAATCGTACCTTCCAAGGGTAATTCTTGGATATTAACATCTGGCATATCGGCTAACCCCCTATAGATGTCTTCGTACTCACCAATATTTAGAACGTGCTTGGAGTTTGGTGCAAACGATGAGTGTCTACCCATTCCTTTGACAATCTTTAGGGCGTTCCACGCATAAGGCTTCATTTGTCCTTGGTCTACCTCGCATTCTCGTTCGTTATAACGTCTAAACGAAATGAGAGGAAACTCTGTTTCAGGCGCTTCTGTATCATCGGAAAATCGCGCGGCTGTCGTCGGAATCCCCTCCTCACTTGGAGGCGGTGGGGGTGCGTCGGGAATCGACATCGTCTAGTGACTTACTTGGCGGGCCCAAGCTTCGCACGATAGAAATCTCGCATTGTGTCTGGATCAATAACATTGGCTGAACCTTCATCTGGTTCAAGACCTGCACGCGCCTGTTGCCAGGGCTGTTCGGAGTGGGTGAGAAGTTCAAGATAATTGCCGTCGTACTTCCCATATACACGCCATACTTCTTTTAGAATCTTTTGCCCTTCTTCTGGTATGCGTAGCGATGCAAAATCAATATCTTCCTTAATAGCAGAAGGGCCGAAGTCTTTATATCGCAAATATATTTCTCGTACAGCGGGGCCATGGACCCAGGCTTCAATTGGGTCGTCGAAAAGCTTCTTGTCATTCAGTGCAAGAGACCATGCCTGGGCATAGTACAGGAGCTTCTGAAGCTTCTTGTTCGTTACCGCGCCCCCTTCTTTTTGGGAGAGTGCAATGAAATATTTAGAGACATCCAGGGCCGTGGTGGTGGTGGCAGTCATTGAGCTGTGTTTATTATGACGCTTTCCTGCCCTACTTCTGACAGGGGTGTGGATATCGGACTGTACCCTCTTCCACGGTTTCTTACTATCACCTCTCATAATGTAATGCCACTATTTCCGCACAAGATCTCTATTATTTAGGTGAATTTACTGGCATCCCGCATGACGGCGAGTGCATCGGTAACGCAACGAATACAGAACTATCTATGACGCACCGGTCAGCCGCCATAGGCGACCTCGTCTATCCGCTTAGAGAGATCGCGAGGGCCTCCGCGCTTGCCTTTGAGAACGTGGTTGCGTGCCACGTCGTAAAAGGCACGCCCCTTAGCGCGCTTAACGCCCCGAGAGGCCGGGAAGGACACCGTGTACTTTCGCGTCTGCGTAATCATAGGGGTGGTGTAATGGAATGCGTAAAAAATTCAATGAAGTAATCCTGCTCATACTCCCTCGGGCAAAACCCGCGATAAAGCGGGGTAGACGAAACGCCTGAGGAGTACTCCAGCCATCCGGGCCGAAGCCACAGATACCAGAGAGTCCTTGGGGAATCGCCCGAAGCCGTCAAGCCTTGCCCGAAGGAGTATGCGAAGGATTCATTGGGATAAAAAGAGAAATCCCGCCAACAAGGAGCAGCAGGACTAATTCACCTGTGATAGAATGCTACCACACAGCCCTTTTCTATGTCAATACCTCGCAGATCGGTACCTTCGGCCCCCCTCGACACGCCGTTGGCTGTCTCTCTTGACGCCGCGCTCCGCCCTACCCACTGGAGCGACTATGTGGGCCAGCAGCAGGTCAAGGCGAATGTGCGCATCGCCATAGACGCCGCCAAGAAGCGCGGCGGCATGCCCGAGCACCTCCTCTTCTACGGCCCGCCAGGGGTTGGCAAGACGACCCTCGCCCACCTGATAGCCCTCACGCTTGTGGCGCCCCTTAAGAGCACTTCTGGGGTCGCGGTGGAGCGCGCCGCTGACCTCGCGGCCATCCTCACCAACCTTGAGCCGGGCACCGTGCTCTTTATTGACGAGATCCACCGGCTGCCCAGGAAACTTGAGGAGCTCCTCTACCCTGCCCTTGAGTCGGGCCATCTCGACATTGTGCTTGGCAAGGGCCCCTCGGCGCGCACGGTGGAGCTCTCGCTCCCACCCTTCACCCTTGTGGGGGCGACCACGCGTATTGCGAATCTCTCGGGCCCGCTCCGTTCGCGCTTTGGCGGGGGCACCTACCAGCTCGACTTTTATACCGACGAGGACCTGCGCGACATCATCCGCCGCTCTGCCCTCTTGCTTGATCTCTCGATGCCTGAAGAGGTTGTTGAGCGTGTTGCCGCCCGAAGCCGCGCCACTCCGCGGGTCGCGAACGCACTGGTGAAGCGGGTCCGCGACTATGCAGAAGTGAAAGAGCGCCCGCTCTCGGCCGAGCTATGCGACGAGGCTTGTGAGCTCTTCGGCATTGACGCCCTCGGCCTCACCAAGGACGACCGGCGCTACCTCACCACCCTCCGAGAGAGCTTCCGTGGTGGCCCGGCCGGCATCCGGGCCCTCGCCTCCGCCCTCCACGAGGAGCCCGAGACTCTTGAACACGTCTATGAGCCCTATCTCCTCCGGCTCGCCTTTATTGAGCGCTCGCCCCAGGGCCGCCTCCTCACCTCTCGCGGCCGCAGTTATTTGAGTGGTGATGCGCTTTTGTGATACGGTTCCAGTATGTCGGGCCACAACAAGTGGGCGCAGATTAAGCACAAGAAGCAGAGTGCGGATGCGGCTAAGAGCCGGGTCTTCGCGCGGTATGCGCGGCTGATTGCGCTTGAGAGCAAGAAAGCAGACGGCTCCCTCTCGGCGCCGGGGCTTGCGAGCGCGATTGCGCGGGCGAAGGCGATGAATATGCCTAAGGACAATATCGAGCGAGCCGTCGCCAAGGGCGCCTCCAAAGACTCTGCAGCGCTCGAGGTGGTCATCTACGAGGCCTACGGCCCCGGCGGCATTGCTCTTATTATTGACGCCTTGACCGACAACAAGAACCGCACCACCCAGGAGGTTAAGCACCTGCTCTCCAGAAATGGCGTGGATCTCTCTGCTCCAGGGGCGGCGAGTTGGGCCTTTACCAGAGCTCCGGACGGCAGCTACGCCCCTAATCCACCCTTGGTGGACTTGCCAGAGGAGGATGAGGAGAAGCTCGGCGCTATTCTTGACATGCTTGATGGGCATGAGGATGTCCAAAGGACGTTCACCAACGCGCGTGGATACGAGCGCACTGATGCAGAAGATGGGGAAGATTGATTGATTATGCGTATCCTCGCGATTGACCCGGGCTACGACCGTCTTGGGGTGGCTGTAATTGAGGGCGACCCTTCGCGGCCCACCTTCATCGCAAGTGACTGTGTGGAGCCGAAGAGGGGTGCCCGTGAGCTGCGCCTCGCAGAGGTCTACGACGCAGTCGCCTCTGCCATTGCCCACTACAACCCTGACGCGCTCGCACTCGAGACGCTCTTCTTTAGCACCAACGTGAAGACGGCCCTCGGTGTGGCCGAGGCGCGTGGCGCGGTGCTTGCCGCTGCCGGCGCTGCCCGTCTACCCGTTCACGAACACTCTCCGCAGGCGGTGAAGCTTGCGGTCACGGGCAACGGTCGCGCGGACAAGACGGCCGTAGCACATATGGTACCCAAAGTGATTACTCTACCGCCCAAAAAGCGTTTGGATGATGAGTATGACGCTATCGCGCTCGCCATCTGCGCGCTCGCCGCCGGACAATCCACAGCTCGTGCCTAGGGTACTTGCATCCTGTACGCATTTTGCTCAAATAGAGCGGTTAATCAAAACTTATCTACACTACGGTATGGACGACGAGCAGTATCCCTCTGACGCGGTGTCTGAAGAAGCGGAGTTGAGTGCGTATGGCTTGCGTATCGAGGGGGAGGATGAGGAGGAGGATTTGATATAGAAAAAGAGAAGGAATGTGTGCTAGCATGGCCGGCATGCTCAGGGTGAATCTCCGCCCGTGGCGGCATACGTTCCTCGTCGCAGCCCTCCTTGGAGGGGCGGCGGTTTTTGTCGTAGCCGCAAGTATTCTGCTGGCGGTCGCGTTTACTCCGACTCCTGACATCGCCTCCTTCGCAGATCGTAAAGAGGCTCGGTCGACCAAGATTTACGACCGGACGGGCCAAACACTCCTCTACGACTACAATCGCGATGCTAAACGCACCATAGCCTCGTTAGCTGACATCTCTCCCAACGCAATACGCGCCACCATCGCTATTGAAGATTCGAGCTTCTATCAGCATGGCGGCATCCGTATCACCTCTATCATCCGTGCGGCTATCGCCGACCTCACCCCGGGGGGCTCAACCCAAGGTGGCTCTACGATTACGCAGCAGGTGATCAAAAACACCTTGCTCACGAATAAGAAGACTATTGTCCGTAAGATTCATGAGTGGATACTGGCGACTCGCCTCGAGCAGAAGTACTCAAAGAACACCATTTTGGAGATATACCTGAATTCCATTCCCTATGGAGGGGTCCTCTACGGTATTGGCGCAGCCTCTGAAGCGTATTTCGGCATCCCGCCTAAGGACCTGTCGCTCGCCCAGGCCGCCTATCTCGCCGCCATGATTCGCGCACCCTCGTACTACGCGCCGAACGGGCCGCATCAAGCCGCTCTCGATGCGCGAAAAGATTTAGTGCTTGAGCGCATGCGTACCCTCGGGTTTATCACTGAGGAGGAGTATGCACACACAAAGACTGAAGAAGTGGCGTTCGCGCCTGCGGGCGCTGCGGGTGTCGTCGCGCCCCATTTTGTTTTTTACATACTCGCCCAGCTTGAGGAGAAGTACGGGGCCGCCGCGCTCCAAGCAGGGCTCAAGGTTACCACCACGCTTGATACCGATATTGAGATTAAGGCCGAGTCAATCATTAACCAGTATGCGCTTAAGAATCAGAAAGATTTTCGTGCCAGCAATGCTGCGTTGATTGCGCTTGACCCGCCTACAGGCGAGATACTGGCCATGGTCGGTTCACGGGACTTCTTTGATACTGCCATTGATGGGCAGTACAACGCCACTATGGGGCTCCGCCAGCCCGGGTCAACCTTGAAGCCGTTTGTGTATGCGCTCGCGCTTATGCATGGGTATACCCGCAACACGGTTGTGTTCGATGTCCCGACACAGTTCTCTACCGAATGCAGTCCCTATGATGTCTCAAACAATGCATCCCCTTGCTACGCACCAGTCAACTTCGACGGGGTATTCCGTGGGCCGATGACGTTTGAGACGGCGCTCGCGCAGTCTATTAACATCCCCGCTATTAAGGTGTTGTATCTCGCGGGTATCAGTAATGCTATTAACTTTGCTCGGTCGTTTGGTCTCACCACGCTCGGCAACGCGAGGCAGTGTGGGCTCACGGTGGTGGTCGGCGGCTGTGAGGTACGCCTGCTCGACCTTGTGGGTGCCTATGCGACATTCGCGAACGATGGGGTGCGCAACGTCCCGACGGGTATTCTGGAGGTAGCTGATGCGGATGGGGTCGTACTAGAAAAGCGTGAGTTACAACTATCGCGTGTACTACCCGCGAGTATTGCGCGAGATATGTCTGCCATGCTCTCTGACGCACAAGCTCGTGTACCAGGCTACTCCCTCAATTCACCTCTAACTATTCCGGGGTACGAGGTAGCGGTCAAGACAGGAACAACTGATGACACACGTGACGCGTGGGTTATTGGGTATACTCCCTCTATCGCGCTTGGGGTCTGGGCCGGTAATAACGACAACTCACCAATGGTGAAGTCTGTTGCGGGGTTCATTGCCGCCCCCATGTGGCATGAGGCTATGGCCTACACCCTCTCAAAATATCCGCGAGCGTATTTCGGCGAAGCGCAGCCTATATACGACTCGGTGCCCCCTATGCTCCGGGGACAGTGGCAGGGGTCAGAGGGAATACCACACAGCCTTCTGTATTGGACGGACAAAGATAATCCCCAAGGACCCCCACCAACGAACCCTGCTAGTGACCCGCAATTCGCCGCGTGGGAGTATGGTATACAGGCCTACTTCGCTTCACACCCAGGGTTGTTTGGTGGGATACCTTTATTTGTACCTATGACAAGCGGTCTGGCACAAACCGCGACTTCGACGACGCCGTAGTTACTGATTCATTGGGGAGACGAGGTAGAGAAGTGAAGTGTCACCGACACCACGGATAATAAGGGGTCGGCCAATGCCCGCGACCGAGAACGAGAGGTTTTCGGCAGTGGTGAGGGCGAGTATGGTTGCAAGGTATCGGTAGTTGAATGAGATTTTGATAGTTTCTCCAGTTATCTGCGCTCCGATTGTTTCTGTGGACTCTCCGATATCTGTATTGTGTGCGAAGAGAACCATATGTTTCTTCTTCTGATCGAAGGTGAGTTGGATTTTTTGAAAAGAGTCTGCAAGGATACTGGTGCGCTTGAGGGCCATCTCAAAATCTTTTCGAAGGACCATAGCCTCTACAACTGATTCTTTGGGAATAATTTGGTGGTAATCAGGATATGCCGCATTCGTGAGTCGCGAAACAAGAACGAGTGAGCTGGTAATGAACGCACACTGATGTTCATCAAAAGACACAATAATATCATCGTTAGGAAGTGCTTGAGCTATCTCAAGAGCGTTCTTTGCGGGAATTAAGAAGGTGCCCCGTACACTCGAAGTGGCTAGAGGAACCTTTTTTTCAGCAAGGCGAAAGGAGTCGGTGGCTGCTACAGTAAGAGTGTCTCGTTCAATAGAGAGAAAGAGACTTGCAAGTTCTGGCCGAATAGTTGAGACAGAAGCACACCCTGCAATAGAGGCGAGGATGGTGCGTAGAGTAGAGGCGGGTAGGACAAGGCGGTGTGTAGGATTTTCGGGGAATGGTATGGAGGGGAAGTCGTCATAGGGAGTCGTTTTGAGAGAGATTTTTCCTGTGCTACTTGTAATAAAGAGTATGTCTCCTGTGTGTTCGAGGGTTAGTGAACCTTCTGGAGAGAATGAAGATGTTATTTGTTGCAGAAGTGTTGCTGGCACTGCAACAGCGCCGGTAGTTTTTACACTACCTTCGGTTTTAATATCAATACCAACCTCAAGATTTGTGGCACGCATCTTAATACCTTCATCACTCGCAAGTATGAGGATGGACGCAAGAGCGGGTAGGGTCGCTCCACGCCGTTCCGCGAATCGTGCAACTGTATGCACTGCGGTAATGAATATTTTGTTTTCTATTGAGATATACATAGGAATGCTTTATTAATGGTGTGGATATGGGGAAAAGATGTATAAGCGAACAAATACCTTGTTATATTCATCCTATACTCATATTGTTGTGTTGATAACACACGCATAAAGACTACACGAGAAGGGTTCTAATACTTTGAATCTCCTGTGAGAGCTCTGTATCCACAATTATTTCCCGCTTTATCTTCTCACACGAGTGGATAACCGTCGTATGGTCACGCCCCCCTAGTTTCGAACCAATGGTTGGATAGGAGATACTAAAATCTTCACGCAAGATATACATGATAATTTGGCGTGGGCGAACCACCTCTCTACGTCGAGTTTTCTCATAAATACTATCCTCGTCAATACCGTAGAATTGCGCCACTTTATTCACCACATGCTTCACTGAAACCACCTTTTGTGGGCGGGCGAATGAGCGGAGGGCCTGGCGTACTTCAGCAATATCAGGAGCAACACCCTTCACTTGTGCGTAACACACAATACTATTGACCATACCTTCGAGCTCTCGAATAGATCCAGAACTAGAGGTTGCCACATACTCAACCACGTCGTCTGGAAGCGTAAGAAGGTGTATCGCGGCCTTTTTGCGTACAATGGCCATACGCGACTCCGTGTCCGGCTCGCCAATATCAATAGTCATCCCACTCGCGAGCCTCCCGGCGAGCCGGTCAGCAATGTCCGAGATGGCAGCAGGGGAGCGGTCAGAAGAAAAGATAATTTGCTTATTCGTATCATGGAGTGAGTTAAAGAGATGAAAGAGCTCCTCTTGTGTTTTTTCCTTCTTTGAAAGAAATTGTACGTCATCCATAATAAGGAGGTCATACTGGCGATATTTGTCCTTGAAACGGTTTGCCGTCCCCTCCTGTAGGGCATCCGTGAAGTCAACCGCGAATTTTTCCGAGGTCAGATAGTAGACCTTCCGCCCAGAATACTGCTTCTTGAACTGATTACCTATAGCCTGGATGAGATGCGTCTTTCCCCGCCCCGTTTCGCCATAAATGAACAACGGATTATAGGCAATACCAGGACGATTGATAGCCGCATGGGCTGCCGCATGGGCGAGCTCGTTGAACGACCCAATAACAAAACTGTCGAAGGTGTACCGCGGGTTCAGGTTATCCGCTTTATTAATGTAGAAGTCCTCCAGGGGGAGTTCAAGAGCACCTCGTTCGATACGCAGATCACGCACCGGCCTCTTTCGGTCATCTTTGATGATGAGATACTCGATATTTCTAAATTCATACGAAACCGCCCTCAATATCTTCAGTAACAGGGTGTGGAATTTCTTTATATACCAATCTTTGAAGAACTGACTCGGTACGCCGAGATAGACAATTCCATCCTCAACTCGCACTATGGAGCTGTCACGAAACCACGTATTGAAGTTTGCTGGAGAGATGGACAGCTCAACCTGCGTCAAGATATATTCCCACAACTCACGAGGAGAATCCTTTATGGGCATAGTGACGCTTAGTATACGCATCCCAAGGAAACTCCGAAAGAGTGACGAAAGAGGTAGAACCTGGTACTATCCTGTGCATAACCTAATAGCCCCATGGCAACAAAACGAACCTATCAGCCAAAGAAGCGTAAACGCGCTAAAACACACGGATTCCTTACCCGCTCAAAGACCCCGACGGGCCGGCGCGTCCTCCTCGCTCGTCGCCGCAAGGGCCGGACGAAGCTCTCTACTTGAATCACACACCGTGTTTCCTCGCCATGCACGCCTAACAAGACACACCTTCCCCCAGGGAGGCCGTATTACCCAGCTCTCTACTACCCACTTTAGAGCCATCATTCCCCCAGGGCGTGGCTACGCCATTGTTATTCCAAAAAAAGTAGTACGCCTGGCCGTTGATCGACACCGTCTGAAGCGACGTATTGTAGGTGCCCTCCACCACCCCCCTCCACTCCCACTCCCCCAGGCATGTATTTTGTACCCACTCTCTGGAGCCACAAACCTCTCCCCTCAGGAGATGCGCGCTGAACTCGAGACACTCTTCGCTCATTCAGGCGGCATGCCGTAGAATACGACCACCATGCTCTCATCGCTCTTCCACACCGTCTTCTACGACCCCATTTACAACACTCTCGTCGCTCTCGTCGCCCTCGTTCCCGGAGGGGATGTGGGTGTTGCGGTCATACTCGTCACCATCATCGTTCGGCTTATCCTCCTCCCCTTCTCGCTT
>DATEBU010000007.1:0-3728 GCA_036516675.1 Minisyncoccota bacterium | reverse complement strand
GCGGCGTGGGTCTCCTCAAGTTTGACTTTCTCGGCATCAAGAACCTCGCCGTCCTCGCTGATGCCGTGAAGCGCGTGAAGGCAACACGCGACATTGATATTGATATTGAGAATGTTCCTGTCGACGATGCGAAGACCTACCAGATGCTTGCACGCGGCGAGACGTATGGCTGCTTCCAGCTCGGCGGCTCCGGGCTCACCCGCTGGCTCAAGGAACTCCGGCCTACCACCATCCATGACATCAACGCCATGGTCGCGCTCTATCGCCCGGGCCCGATGGAGGTCATCCCTCAATATATCGAACGCAAGAGGAACCCAAAGCTCATCCAGTATCCAGACCCACGGATAGAACCATTCTTGAAAGAGTCCTATGGGCTTCTGGTGTACCAGGATGACTTACTCTACTCGGCCATTCATCTGGCTGGCTACTCTTGGCTCGAAGTAGACCTCTTCCGCAAAGCTATCGGCAAGAAGATTCCGGCGGAGATGGCCAAGCAGAAGCAGAAGTTTACCGAAGGCGTAGTCGCTCATGGGCGCGATGCCGAGTTCGCAAACAAGATGTGGGAGCTATTCGAGCCCTTCGCCGCATACGGCTTCAACAAGTGCCTGACTGCGGATACGCGCATCACCAATGGAGCGACGGGCGTACCGGAATACATCGGCGCGCTCATGGAGCGTGACCAAAGCCTCTCAATTTATGCACTCGGCCCGACCGGGCGGATTACTCCCGCCCAAGGCTCTGCGCTCCGCAAGAATGGAGTGAAGGACGTATTCAGACTCACGACTAGGAGTGGCCGCACGATACGAGCGACCGCTAATCACCCATTACTCGCCTTTAGCGGATGGAAGCGGCTCGATGCGCTCCAGCCCGGTAATCGCATTGCGGTGCCACGCATCTTGCCCGAGCCCGCTGCGGCACGGCCGCTCGCACCTTACCGGGCCGCTACGCTCGGATATCTCATCGCTGAAGGGAATTTCTGTCATCCGCACGGCGTGTACTATTACGCAAAAGCTGAGGACGAGGTTGCGGATTTCATAGCAGTTGCAACACAGTTTGCCAATGCGCGCATAACCATCAACCGCTCTAAGAGCGCCGTGAGCGTATACGTGGGCCAGGAACGACCACGTGACGGCAACGCACTTCGCGCATGGCTCGATACACTCGGGATGCTCGGCAAAGGCGCACTCGAGAAATCGATTCCGGATTGTGTATTTGCTGCCGATAATGCGACCTTGGCCATCGTGCTCGGCAAGATGTGGCAGGGGGATGGCTGTGTCAGCCGCCAGAATGCGCAGACCTTCTATGCAACCGGCTCTCGCACGCTCGCCGACGATGTCCAGATGCTCCTGATGCGTCTTGGCATCGTAAGCACGCTCCATGAAAAGTCCTTCGCCTATCGTGGCGACCACATGCGCGGCTATACCGTGGTGGTAACTGGTCGCGCAAATCTGGAGCGCTTTGCCCAGACGGCGGGGATGCACCTGCTGGAAAAGAAGTGTGTGGAGCTGGCGCTCACACTCGAAGACGCAACGCGACGTACCAATGCGCTCGGGCGCGGCACTTCTGACACAGTGCCTGCTGCCGTATATCCGCTTATCCGCGAAGCGGTACGTGCAAGCGGACTGTCTACTAAGGAGTGTGTCGCGGCTTCCGGCTTATCAGAGCGGTTCTTCGGGTATGATGCCCGCAAACGCGGATATACGCGAGAGGCGCTTGCAACGCTCGCTCGTGCGCTCCATTCCGATACGCTCCTCGCTCATGCCAACTCAGACATTTTCTGGGATGAGGTAGTTTCGATAACGCCCGATGGTCGCGAGATGACGTATGACCTTTCCGTACCGACGTATGAGAACTTTGTCGCGAATGGCCTCATCGTCCACAACTCGCACGCCGCCTCCTACGGCAAGGTCGCCTACCAGACCGCCTACATGAAGGCAAACTATCCTGTCGAGTACATGGCCGCCCTCTTGACCGCCGACTCGGGCGACACCGAGGCCATCGCGCTCCTCGTGGCCGAGGCCTCACGCATGGGCATTCCCGTGCTACCGCCCGACGTCAACGAGAGCGGCACAGACTTCACTGTGGTGAAAAAGGTGGGATCTGGCATTTCGGACATCGGATGTCCAACATCAGATGTAGGACATCCGATGTCCTACATGGGCGCAGTGCGATTTGGTTTAAGTTCGATCAAGAACTTTGGCGACGGCATCGCCCACGCCATCCTCGAAGAGCGTGAGGCACGCGGCCCGTATGCCTCGCTCACCGACTTCCTCTCTCGAGTCGGCAGCAAGAACCTCAATCGCAAGTCGCTTGAGTCGCTGATTAAGGGGGGCGCGCTCGACTCGCTCGGCGAGCGCGGCCAGCTCTTGGCGAACATTGAGACCTTGCTCGCCTTCCATCGCGACGCGACCACAAGCGCGCCCCAGGACTCGCTCTTTGCCTCGCTTGCCTCGCCCACCCTCGGGCTCTTGCCTGCCGAGCCCGTCTCTCTAACCGAGATGCTCAAGTGGGAGAAGGAGCTCTTGGGCATGTACGTCTCGGGCCACCCGCTCGACGCCCACGCCGGCCTTCTCGCGAGGGCGCCGTTGAATCTCGGCAAGATTAAAGCCGAGCCTCAACCCGGCATGTCTGTCGTCCTCCCCGTCCTGGTCGCTGAAGTGCGCACCTTCCTCACCAAGAGCGGCGAGAAGATGGCGTTTCTTAAGTTTGAAGACAAGACCGACTCCTTAGAGGCCGTCATATTCCCTAAGCTCTACAAGGAGCATGGCTCGCTCGTCACGGCTGGCTCCTGCCTGGTGATCAAGGCGAACGTCTCTCGCCGCGGCGGCGAGCTCTCCCTCGCCGTCGAGAGCCTGAAGGCGCTCTAGCTTTTACAGACAGATCACTTCCTCTCCTTGAGTTCAATTTCTTCTCTCAGGAGGTCGAACTTGACGACGAACAGGTCAAAGAATCCTCTTTGCCCGACGACTCCGTACAGTCCTGCATGACCAGCGACGGCTGGCATGAATCCGGCCTCAATCTCATATGGCCATCCGCCCACCTCGATAGTCACTTTATGGACGTAATAGAATGATGACTTGCCACCGATACCGGAAACTACTTTCGGCTCACCCTTTTTAACGTCAATGCCGAGAACCTCACCGACTTCAGCATCGAAGAGACACATGTCAGCGCCAGAATCTACAAGGACCTGGTAGTCAATCTCGCTATTCTTATGGCGCAAAGTAATCGAGATGACCGGGCGAAGTATCTTGCCATACTTCGCATACCGGAATTTCATACGTAGCCAATGTAGGCATTAAGATTCTCTGGCACGCGCATGAGAGAGGGTCGAGCATCGCTCGTTTCTTTAGCTTTTTTGAGAGCCTCTCGGGCCGTTTTTCCTGACCCAAGCACCGTTACCTCGTCCTCGGCGAGGGCTACCCAGAGGCCCTTGTATTTCTTGTAGAGATTGGTCCAGTCTTTTGCCATAGGCCTTAAGTATACCATATGGACGTCTTGCGTCGTGGCGGCGAGCTCTCGCTTGCTGTCGAGAGCCTCAAGGCGCTTTAGCTGTTGACAAGCCTTGTTTCTAGGAATACCCTTCCTTCAGACGATAGGTGAGCCTGTGGGCCCTGAGCTCACGTTGAGGCCAGCCTTTCGCAGCGGGTGCTTTGCTCGGAGCGATTCTTCGGGCTTAGTGCCCAATCTTAGGTCCCCGTCTGGTGATATTCTCACCCGGCGGGGCC
>DATEBU010000006.1:0-4012 GCA_036516675.1 Minisyncoccota bacterium | reverse complement strand
CTTCCCGGTCGAGGAGTGCCTCACTCTACGAAAGTTGGGCTCGCGGCTCCAGGGTCACCCGGAGCGCACGCGTCTCCCCGGCCTCGAGACCACCTCCGGGCCTCTCGGGAGCGGTCTCGCGCAGGCCTCCGGTATGGCCTACGCCCTCCGCATGGACTCAATGTTGGACGTCAGACGTCCCACATCTCCTGGCGGATATGCGCTAGATACAGCCCATGTTGGACGTCTGACGTCCAACATGGGCGCCGGGAGTGGAAGGCGGGTGTACTGCGTGATGAGCGACGGCGAGCAGCAGGAGGGGAACACTTGGGAGGCGGCGATGTTCGCGGGGAAGTATCGGCTCTCGAACCTGACGGCGGTGATGGACCGCAACAACATCCAGATTGACGGCATGACCGAGGAGGTTATGCCGCTCGAACCGCTCGCGGATAAGTATCGCGCCTTTGGCTGGCACGTACTTGAGGTCGGCGGCCACGATATCCCTGCATTCATATCTGCGGTCGAAGAGGCGAAAGCCATATATGAAAAGCCGACCATCATCATCGCCCACACTATACCCGGCAGGGGCGTCAAAGAAATCGAGTTCGACTATCGCTGGCACGGCGTGCCGCCTGGTGGGGGGCCGGAGGACGTCTGGAAGAAGGCCGAGCAAGGCAAGGGGATGCTCCGCGAGCTACGCTCGCTCGGGGGTCGCATCTCACACGACTATGCCTGAAGAAGCCGCTCAACTTTCCGCCAATCTTTTAGCGGATGATATCGAGAAGAAGACGACGCGCGATGGCTTCGGCATTGGTATCATTGAGGCAGGGAGGGCAGACGAGCGCATCGTCGTACTTTGCGCAGACCTCAAAGAATCTACACGCGCTGAAGTATTTGAGAAGGCGTTTCCCGAGCGCTTCGTCGAGATGGGCGTTGCCGAACAGAATATGGCGGCAGTCGCGGCAGGCATGGCGCTTGCGGGGAAGATTCCTTTCATCACGAGTTATGCCGCCTTCAGTCCCGGTCGTAACTATGAGCAGATTCGCACGACCATCGCCTTGAACGAGGCGAACGTGAAGGTCTGTGGGATGCACGCGGGGGTTTCGGTGGGCCCTGATGGCGCTACCCACCAGATGCTCGAAGATATCGGCATGATGCGCATGCTCCCCAATATGATCGTCATCAACCCCGGAGACGCCGAGGAGGCTCGTAAGGCGGTCGTGGCAGCCGCCCTCCACACGGGGCCGGTGTATCTGCGCTTCGGTCGGGCGCCCACGCCCGTCTTCACGACGCCCGGTACGCCCTTCTCCATTGGCAAGGCGCTTATGGTGTGGGATTCAAAGGCGCCCGTGGTTGCCATCCTCTCGACCGGCGCGCTCACGCACGAAGCTCTGCTCGCGGCGCACGTGCTTGCCGAGGGTGGTGTCGAGTCACTTGTACTGCATTGCCCCTCTGTAAAGCCGCTCGATGAGGAGGATATTATCGCGGTGGCAAAGCGCGCCCATCGTATCGTCACGGTCGAGGAGCATCAAATCGCTGGCGGCTTCGGCTCTGCGGTGGCCGAATTGCTCTCGGAGCGACACCCGGTGTCCCTCAAGCGCCTCGGTATCAATGACCGGTTCGGCCAGTCAGGGGAGCCATGCGAGCTTCTCACACACTACGGCCTCGATGCGGTGCATATCATAGCGGCGGCCAAGAGCCTACTCGTGTAAACTGGGCGTATGCGTTTTGTCGGATATACCGTCAATACTTATTTTGGAATGCTTATCCTCACGGTTGTCGCGGCAGGGGCTACGCTCCTTATCGTCCACATCGCCACGGCCACCGAATATCCCACGCTCGGCGGCAACGCGGCAGAGTATTCCGACCTGCAGAAGTCGATCCTCGGCATGTGAGGAGGATTATCGCCGCATCGACGAAAGAGTGTTCCAGATAACCTGGCTCGCATTGACTCCGGTCGAACGTGGGCCGACCTCGGTCTTCTTGCTCGGAGTGCCGCCTGGCCACGCGTGGCCACCGCCCTCGATTGTATAGAAGGTCACCGTCACTCCTCCTCCACACCCCGTCCAGACCTGCTTCGTGTTGGTAACCCTCGACCCATCTGAGAGCGTGTCCGCGAACGGCATGGTGTCAGGTGAACTGGAGCAACCGTTGGCTTTGACCCAAAATTCCGCGGTCTGGAGAGACGAATAGGTATTCCCCCCCTTGTAGTTGCCGCCCTCATACAGACTGACTGGGTCTGCCGTGCCATGGAAGAATACCGCAGTCACGGGTACCGTGGGGTTACATAGCCCCGCCATTTTTTGGCTAAGATTCTCACTCACGACTGCCATTCCGGCTATTTTATTTGGCACGGTACACGTCAGGCCTTGCGCCACGCCACCGCCTTGAGAGAAGCCGCTCGCGTATATGCGAGACGCATCTATGGAGTAATTCGACTCAATCGCGGTCAACAGGCTTTGGGCAAAGTCAATGTCATTGGTACGCCCCGCTAACTGCCACGTCCCACTCACCGCGTCCGGATACGCGATAAAAAAGCCGCTCGCATCAGCAACCGCATCAAAGCCAGTTTTTAACTCCTGCCCCAATCCTGAACCACCGTTGCCGTGGAATGATATCATGAGCGGGTACTTCTTACTCGTGGTATAGCCGGTCGGGATGTGGAGGATGTAGCTACGCTGTATGCCGCCAAAGATGAGCGAGAGCGTGATGCTCTTGCCGGAGACGGTACTCGTACCCCCATCGTCCCCACTTCCGCCACCGCCCACCCCGCCACTTCCATTTTCGGTGGTCGAGCTGATGCTGGTGTCGGTGCTGCTCGCCGTCAATCCTGCTTCGTCTCCCGTCTCACGGCCAGGGTCAAACCAGCGTGGGTGCGTGGCGAAGACAGCGATTACCGCGATTAGCACGAGGCCTATAAGTAGCTTTGGTAGATGAACCATACCGTTTTTATAATTCCCGCAGAGTATATGCCGCGGGCGCTTCGTTAAGATAACACTCAAGCGCCTCACGCGTGAGGAGGCCTTTTTGCGCGCCGATTTCCTGCACCACGCTCATCGCATTCACGGGTCCCCACAGAAGCGCCTCGGCAAGCGGCACGCCGAGCGCGAGCGCCGCGACGACGGTCGAGGTGCAGGCATCGCCCGCGCCGGTGCGCTCGTAAGGCGGCTTGGGGTCTGGGTACATCGGCACGAAGAGCATCCGCTCGCCGTCATAGCTGTAGGCGCCGCCAGGCCCATCGGTGATGAGGACGAGTCGGGGGCCGAGCGCTCGCATCTTCTCGAGGAGTTCTTTGATATCCGTCTGACCCAATTCGAGGATGCGCTCGGCCTCCTCCTTGTTGCAGGCGACGAGCTCGGTGTGCTTATAGAGCCTCGAGAGCTTCTCGGTGCCCATGGACATCTCGAATGTGCTCGGCTGAAACGCGAGCTTCGTCTCCGGGTGCGCAGCGACCCACGAAGCAAGCTCCATGTGGAACTGCTCCGAGCGTCCGGCAGAAGAGAGGTAGACCCACTTGGGCGACGCAAACCCCTCGGAGATACTATACGGGTATTCCTCGTGCCGGATGAGGATGGTGCGCTCGGCCTCGTACCAGAGCACATAATCGTGATTCGTTGGCACACCCTCGTTCACTCGCACGTATCGTGTGTCGACATGCTCACGTTTGAAGGTGGCGAGAATCTCCTCGCCGTACGCATCTCCGCCCACATTCGAGACGAAGCCGGTCACGAGCCCGAGGCGGGCGGCAGAGACCGCCGCATTTGCGGCATTGCCTACCCCCGAGACGCGCACCGCGAACTCATAGGGGAGCTTATCGCCCCACTTCATCGAGATCGTGCAGGCCTCGGTATTGATGTCACAGTTGACGCTTGCGTCCTTGAGTCGGATAAATTCGTCGACTGTGGTGTCTCCGATAGCTACGAAGTCGCGCATTGCCCTCTAGTATACGTTATCGAAGCGCTATCCACCTAGGGTGTACGGATGCCTATACACCGCCCATGCTGGGTGGTACCATGCATTCATTAACCATTCA
>DATEBU010000005.1:0-2265 GCA_036516675.1 Minisyncoccota bacterium | reverse complement strand
GACCCCGGGCATCATTCTCGTCTCGGGACCGACCGGGAGCGGCAAGACGACGACCCTCTACACCATGATGGACATCCTTAACACGCCTGACGTGAACATCTCGACCGTGGAGGACCCTATCGAGTACCAGATGCAGCGCGTTAACCAATCGCAGGTCAACCCCGGTATTGGCTTCACCTTCGCAAACGGCCTGCGCTCCCTAGTGCGTCATGACCCGGACATTATCATGGTCGGCGAGATACGCGACGGCGAGACGGCCTCGCTGGCTATCAACGCGGCCCTGACCGGCCACCTCGTCCTCTCGACGATTCACACCAACAGCGCCGCCGGCGCTATCCCCCGCCTGATGGATATGGGTGTCGAGCCGTTCCTCCTCGTCTCGACCATACGAATCGTCGTCGGCCAGCGGCTCGTACGCACTCTCACCGACAAGAAAGAAGAGTATCTTCTCACGAAGACCGAGCGAGACAAGGTGGCCGTGAGCGAAACGTTCGACACCATGCTCGCCACCCTCACTGAAGAGAAGCTGATTGCTGCGGGCACCACCCTTGACGAGGTGCCATTCTACCGACCGACCGCCGAAGCGGGCGAGGAGGCGTACAAGGGCCGCATCGGTATACACGAGACGCTTGCCGTCTCCCCCGCCATCCGCGAACTTATGCTCCACGAGCCGACCACGGACGCCGTTGAGGGGCAAGCTAAGAAAGAGGGCATGCTCACCATGCTCGAGGACGGCTTCTACGATGCGGCCCGTGGTATCACGAGTCTCGAAGAGGTGATGCGAGCCGTCTCCGAGTAGCTATGCGGTACCACGCGACCATCCGAAGAACCGATGGGGGAGTAGAGAAGCGCATCATCGAAGGTGCATCGCGCTTTGTGGTATACGAGCAGGTCCAGAGAGAAGGCGGGGCCGTCACGCAGATTAATGAGGCTGGCCGGGGGCTCCATATGCCTACGTGGCTCAACCTCACGTTCGGCAGTGGTATAAAACACCGAGTGGTCATCCAGTTCGCCAAGAACATCGCGACTATGCTTAATGCTGGTCTCTCGCTTTCGCGAGCGCTCTCGATTATCGAACGGCAGGCGAGCAACAAACGCCTCAAGGCGGTTGCGGTGGGCATAAGTGAGGCTATCCGAAAGGGGAGTTCCCTCCATGAAGCGCTTGAGCAGTACCCAAGGGTATTCTCCGGCCTGTTCGTAGCTATGACGCGCGCCGGTGAGGAGTCTGGCACGCTCGCCGACTCATTCTCCGTGACCGCGCTGCAGATGGAGCGCACCGAAGAGCTCCGCAAGAAGGTGAAGGGTGCCATGATTTACCCCTGCATCGTCATCGTTGCCATTGTCGTTGTCACCATCCTGATGCTTATCTTTGTGGTCCCGACCTTGACCGCAACGTTCACCTCGCTCGGGGTCAAGCTGCCGCTCGCTACCCGGATTATCGTCGATATATCAGACTTCATGACAACACATATGGCGCTCGTCCTCCTGGGGCTTACCGCGCTCGCCATCGGCATCACTGCGTTCGTCAGATCAAACTTCGGCAAGAACGCTATTACCGTAGTGGCGCTGCGCCTGCCCGTGATCGGTGAGCTGGTACGCGAGACCTACGCAGCCCGCACCGCCCGGACGCTCGCTTCGCTCATGTCGGCGGGCGTGCCCGTGCTCTCGGCGCTCTCCATCACGAAAGAGACGGCGACGGCGCGCAGATTTGCATCTGTCATTGCTGAGGCTGAAGTTCGCATCAAGAAGGGGGAGGCGCTCTCAGCGGCCTTTGCAGGGCACCCGAAGCTCTATCCAATCCTCATGAGCGATATGATTGAGGTGGGGGAGGAGACAGGGAAGGCGGCCGAGATGCTCAAACAAATTGCCGAGTACTACGAGACCGATGTCGCCGAGAAGACTAAGGATCTCTCGACCATTATCGAGCCTGTCCTGATGCTCCTTATCGGTGCGATGGTGGGTGTCTTCGCGGTATCCATCATTGCGCCGATTTACTCGCTGTCATCCGCCATATAATGGCCCGGACCCGCGCGCGCGGCATGAGCTTGATTGAGATTATCATCGGCACCGCGCTCATGCTCGTGGTCTTTGTATCGCTCATGGGCGTCTTGCGGGCCTCACTCATGGTGTCGTCTCTCGCGCGGGCTGCAGCCGGCGCGAATGCAATCGCCGGAACACAGATGGAATATCTGCGGGGACTCTCCTACGACGCGCTCGGCACGGTTGGGGGCATCCCCGCAGGCGGGGTCTCCCCGGCGACCACCA
>DATEBU010000004.1:0-4611 GCA_036516675.1 Minisyncoccota bacterium | reverse complement strand
GCTCGTTACGTAGCATGCTCCGGAGCAGCCAGAAGGCCTGCCACTCCCGCAGCAGCCCCACGTCCCGCGTAAGGCCGGGGAGGGGAGTAGTGCGGACACCTGCCGTCTCGAGTTTGGCAACCAAGGTGCCTTCTTCGCCTGCCTGCGCAGGCAGGCCATAGGCGACCACGACGTCGTGGCCGCCCGCTGATGCCGCCGTGGCGAGGCTATAGACGTACTTCTGCGCGCCACCCCAATTAGCTTTCGTGATGATGTAGAGAATTTTCATCCGTATCAGTAACTATAACGCCCGATACGGGTTGGGGATAACATTGCATATCTCCCAATCCATGGTATTTTGAACGCATTAATTATCAGGCACCACGATGATTAATATCAAGACCGATGTGTCGGTAAAGCACGCGGCCCAGCGGGTCGCAAACGTCGAAGACGCGCTCGTGTGGCTCAATGAGAAGGACTAGGACATGCGGTTGCTTTTTGCGAAAAAGTTCCGCAAGCAATATGCCAAGCTACAACCGCGCGTGCGGTTACGGGCGGATGACCGGCTACGGGTATTTGTTCGCGACTCGTTTGAATGGTACTTTCAAAGAATAATCGCCTAATCCTCACCCATGTCCAAGAAACTGGCCGCGCTCGCTACCGTGCTGGCTCTAACCGCGCCTTCGTTTGCCTCAGCTGCAGCGCTCACTGCCGAACAGACAAATGCGATCCTCTCGCTTCTTACTTCCTTCGGCGCTGACAGCGCCACGGTTGCCAATGTCTCGGCCGCGCTCGGTGTCACTATGACAATCCCGACATACTCATGCGTAGATATACACCACAATCTGACGCTCGGTTCCCGGGGTGCAGAGGTCGCTAATCTTCAGAACTACCTTATCGGCCTTGGATACCTCACTGGCACGAGTGCGACCGGCTACTACGGTTACATGACGGTGCAGGCGGTGGGGAAGCTCCAGGTCGCCAAGAGTATTGTCTCCTCGGAAAGTGACCCGGCCTACGGCATCACAGGCCCCAAGACTCGCCGGGCAATCGCGTGCAACACAACCCCGCCTCCTTCAATAGAGTTCGGGTCCATAGACGGCACTTCAGGGACAGCTCCTTTTACCACCAGATTCGGCGCTCTTGGATTAAACAACTCCTCTTCCTACGTTATTGAATATGGGGATGGCAAGAATAGCTTAGAGGCCTCCAAGGATGGCAAAAGTCCGTTGGTTCCTTCGAACGGCTCTATTCAAGTTGCCCATACCTATACCGATGCCGGCATCTATACAGCGACCCTCGAGCCGTATATCGCCTGCATGTGGAGTAATCCGCGCTGCTTGATGGCGACCCAATCGCTTGGACAGGTGACGATTACCGTCGTCTCGCCATAACCCGTCTACCATACATAACCCGCCCAGGCAGTGGGCGGGTTATGTATGGTATAACCACAGCATAATGATAATCGTCGGTAGACGGTCCTCCTTACTACTGCTCGTAGGCGATGTGGCGGCATTTGCCAGCGCGCTCTACGTGACGCTTGCGCTACGTTACTTTGCCTTACCTGGGCCTACGGCTCTTTCGCCCTATCTCGCGCCCTTCGCTCTTCTCTTCGCGCTGTGGCTTCTGGTCTTCTTTTCGGCGGGCCTCTACGGCAAACAACTCGCGCTCTTCCCGAGCCGCGTACCTAACACCCTGCTCGGCGCACAGATAGTGAATGTCGTCTTCGCCACTCTCTTCTTCTTCCTCATTCCCGCCTTCGGTATAGCGCCCAAGACGATTCTCCTCTTGTATCTGCTGGTCTCGCTCGCACTCGTGTATCTCTGGCGGCTTGTGCTCTACCCTCGAATATCAGTCCCTCGTATTCGGGAGCAGTTGGCGCTCGCCGCCACGGGCGCGGAGGCGGACGAATTGGTCGCTGAAGTGAATGGTAATCCGCGCTACGGTATTGAGCTGGTCCTGCGACCGTCGGGTCGCCACAGCACGCAGCAGTTCGGCCAAGCCGTGAATCTTGGGGATGTATACGAAGAAGTATTCGACCGCGTCCCGCTTTCCGAGCTCGAGCACGCGTGGTTCCTTAAGCATGTGTCGACTCACGAGTCGGTCGTGTATGCCCTCACCAAGCGTGCAATAGATATCGTCGGCGGTCTTGTGATGGGAGCTATTACGCTCGTCCTCACCCCGCTTGTTTTTATTGCCAACCGCCTTGAAGGCTCGGGGCCTCTCTTTCTCCGGCAAGAGCGGTTTGGAAGGTACGGCACGCGCATCACGGCCTATAAGTTTCGCAGTATGCAGCGAGACGACCAGCGCTCGAAGGAGTGGGCGCATGAGGGAGAGAATCGGATTACGAAGGTCGGCGCTTTTCTCCGGCGTACCTCCCTCGACGAATTCCCGCAGTGCATCAATATCCTGCGAGGCGAGCTCTCGCTCGTGGGCCCGCGTAACGACATCCTCGGCCTGGGACGGCGGCTTGCCGAGGCGTTGCCATATTACGAAGCCCGCTACCTCGTGAAGCCCGGCATCACGGGCTGGGCGCAGATTAATCAGCAGTATGAGCCAGGCAATCTCTCGCCGCAGTCGGTCGCAGAGACCAAAGTCAGGCTGGCCTACGACTTCTACTACCTCAAGCATCGCTCCCTCGGCCTCGACCTCATCATCGCACTCAAGACTATAAAAAGGATGTTTTTCAGGGTAAGCTCTTGGTGATGAAGCACACTATTCTCGTGACGGGTGCCGCCGGGTACATCGGCACGATGCTCGTGCGTCGCTTCGCGGCGCGTCAGGATGTCGAGCACGTCGTCGGCATAGACAAGGAGCCATGCCCAGAACTCTTGCGTTCGTTCAAGAATTACACGCATCTGACTACCAATACAGCCGACGACTGGGAGGGAAAAGTGCGTGCACATCATCTCGACATCATTGTGCATAGCGCATGGCAGATTCGCGAAATGTATGGCGCACAGGACATGGAGTGGGAGTGGAATGTGAGCGGTTCGGACAAGGTGTTCGACTACGCTTTCGCCACGTCCGAGGTTACCCGCCTCGTACACTTCTCGACGGTGGCCTCATACGGCGCGTTCGCCAGCAATACGGTCGAGCACCGCTTCACCGAGAGCGAGCCATTTCGCAAGACAGACTATCGCTATGCCGAGGAGAAGCGTATGGCGGAGAAGCATCTCAAAGAGAAGTACGAGAAGAGCGATAAGCACATCGCGGTAGCGATCGTGCGCCCGGCGGCTATCACGGGGCCCCGCGGCCGCTATCAGCGAGTACGCTTCGGGCTCCAGTCGGCACTTGCCGGGCAGCTTAAGGGCTCGTTTATATACCGACTGGTGTCGGCCTTGGTCGCCTTTGTCCCCGTCACCCAAAAGTGGCTCCGGCAGTTTGTACATGAGGACGATGTTGTGAATATCGTCGAACTCTTAGCATTTAAGGACTTCGTAAGTCCCACATCTGATGTTGGACTTACGAAGTCCAACATGGGCACGTATGAAGCGTTCAATCTCTGCCCGCCCGGGCCCGCAGTGCGCGGGGCCGATATGGCAGCAGCCGTGGGGAAGCGGCAGCTACGCGTCTCGCCCTGGCTGGTGCGCATCGCCTTTTTCAAATTCTGGCACCTCACGCGCGGGCTCGTCCCGACGGGTCGCGGAGCCTGGAAGAGCTACTCCTACCCGATTGCAGTAGACGGTTCGAAGGTCACGCGCATGCTCGGCTACCAGTACCAGCACCAGTGCCTCGACGCCTTCCGCTACACCGACGGCGAGTATGAGGAGTTCGTGCCGGAGGCAGCACGCATTCGCAAACCGTGATTATAGACGGGAGAGCTCTCGCGGCAGATATCCTCGCGCGTACCGAGATGCGCACTGCCGAGCTCTCCGCTCCACCACACACCGCCCTCATCGTAGCCTCCGAGACGCCCGCGACGCGCTCGTACCTCGCGATTAAGGAGAAGCGTGCTCGGGAGGCTGGGGTTCGGGTTGACATAATCCAGCTTCCGAAGACGGTGAGCGCAGTCGAACTGCGGCTCGCGGTTGATGCATGTGGGGCTGATGCCATTGTCGTCCAGCTCCCACTGCCCGGAGGGGTGAATGCAAAAGAGGTATGTGACGCCATCCCACCCGAGAAGGACGCTGATGTGCTCTCGACTACCTCTCGCATGCAATTCGAGGCCGATGAAAAGGGTGCGCTTGTGCCGCCAGTCGCTGGTGCGCTCGCGGAGATTTTGCAGCAGGCCGGTATTGACCCGAGAGGCAAACGGGCGGTCGTCTTGGGTGATGGCTGGCTGGTGGGCAAGCCTTGTGCTACTTGGCTTACCCACGCAGGCGCGGACGTGGTGCACACCCACGACCTAGCCGAACTCCGCATTGCTGACATCATCGTCTCAGGCCTTGGCTCTCCGCATATCATTACCCCCGACCTCCTGAAAGAGGGCGCGGTCTTGATTGACGCGGGCACCTCCGAGTCTGGTGGTAAGCTCGCGGGCGACGCCGACCCGACCTGCGAGCCAAAGTGCGACCTCTTCACCCCCGTCCCCGGTGGGGTTGGGCCCGTTGCCGTCGCCAAGCTCTTCGAAAATGTCGTTGCGCTTGCTGAACGCGCAAATTGACGGGAGCACCAAGGTAGTTTATAATC
>DATEBU010000003.1:0-4520 GCA_036516675.1 Minisyncoccota bacterium | reverse complement strand
GGGCGAGCGCCGGGTCTACCCCCGTGGACTTCTGGGCATGCTGCGCGTACTGGAGTGCGGTGCCAAACGGGATGGCCGCCGCGTCGCGGAGCGGGAAGAGGGCGGCGCGGATGGCGGCGGCCTTGGCCTGGTTAGCTGCCAGGAGCTTTTGGTACTGGGTCTCTTGATTGTTCGTAATCGCGAGGAGCTGCTGTTTCTCTGTTTTATTACTTGCGACCTGCTGCTTCTTGGTCTCGACTTCGTACCTGGCGTCGGTGACCTTGTGCTGCGTGTCGGTGAGGGCGGCACGCTCAGCGGCCGTCAGATTCTGCGTTGCGCGGATGTCACTAAACACCCTTCGGAGGTCGTCTTGGATTGAGGCGAAGGAGTCAATATCGGAGAAGAAGGAGGAGACGCTCTGTGCATTCAAGGCAATGAGGACCACCGAAGTGTCCTCAAGCTGCGCCTCCCGGCGGAGCATGGAGGCGAGTGACTCCTTGCCCCGTTCAATCCTACTCTCAAGGTCGCTAATGGTGCGCGTCTTGGCTACTATCTGCGAGGCGAGCTGCTTCAACTGGATGTTCTTCGCGTCAATCTGCTTCTGCGCGGCCTTGACCTGCGCAGTTAGCGCCGTGATATCCCCGTTGAGCGAGCGTCCTTGGGCTCGGGTCGCGTCAATAATCGCCTGCTGGGCGGCAATCTCCTTCTGCAGCTGGTCATACTGCGCCTGGAGCGCGGCACGCTCGGCAGGCGTGAGCTCCTGCGCCTCTACGGCGAACGGTGGCCCCACCGAGAGGGCCAGCGGGGTCAGGAGCAGCATGCCAAGCGCACATAAAACGAGGGGCCGCCGGGTCACGGGGCCCAGTGTAGCACGCCCTACCCGGCCACCTCGGGGACAGTCTCGCCCTCCTCAGTCTCCTTACCCTTGCCCTCTACCTCAATAGCAGAGAGATCGGCTGGAGCCGCCACCTCCTCTGGCTCCTCCTCAACTTCCTGGATGAGGGCAACGACCTCCTCGGGGTCGGTGACGAGTGTGACACCTGCCGGTAGCTTCACATCTCCCGCGTGGATTTGCGCCCCTATTTCGGCAAGGATAGAGACATCAATGGTGAGCTCATGGGGGAGATTGACCGGGTCAGCCTCCACCTCAAGCTCGTGGAGCACGCGCACCAGGTTCGCACCTGCCTTCATCGCAGGCGACTCGCCGACAAACTCGAGTGGCACGGCGACCTCCACCTTCTCCCCTTTGGTAACCGCGTAGAAGTCTACGTGTCGCGGCAGGTGCGTAACCGGGTCAAGGTCAACTTCGTGGATAAGGGTCGCGAGAGCGGGGCCGCCAAGCCCCTCCAAAGAGACGATGGTCGACTCCCCCGCAGAGGCGAGCGCCTTGCCGAAGGCGCGAGCGTCAACCACGATAGCCGTGGCCGCCTGGTGGGCACCATAGACCACCGCCGGGAGTGCGCCAGCGCGGCGAAGTTCCGGGGCCTTCGGCCCCGTGGCCTCGCGCCTCGCTACCGTAAGCGTTGTCATTAGGGCGCACTATAGCGCACCAACTCGCCCCAGGCAACAATCCCATCCAATCCAATCCAGGATTCGCGAGCAACCCGCGCGGACGCTCATCTCAAATCCCCACCCATGTTGGACGTCTGACGTCCAACATGGTTTAGAATGCAAAATATGGAGCTGTACCACATCCTCAATAGGGGCGTAGACGGACGAACTATTTTCGTGGATGACCAAGATCGGGCTCGGTTCGTGCGTGATCTATATGAGTTTAATGATACGGTACCGGCGCTACAGTTTTCCCGCGTACCCCAAGAGGCAAACCCGCATGTTGGACGTCTGACGTCCAACATGCGGGAACGAATTGTTGACATACACGGCTGGAAATTGATGCTTGATCATTACCACTTACTCGTGTCGGAACGAATCGAGAACGGACTGTCTCTGTTTTTACAAAAAATGAGTGGTTACCCGCGTTATTTCAATGAGCGGCATGGTCGCCATGGCCCACTGTTCGGCGGAAGCACAAAAAAGGTGCCTATCGAGCGTGAGGGCCACTTTCTCTATATCCTGCATTATGTGCATCTCAATGCCCTGGATGATCTCCCGGGCGCACAGCAGTGGCGCGAGCGCCACAAGGGAGGTATTGCCAACCTTGGTGCGGCACTTGCGCATTTGCGGAGTGACCGCTGGAGCAGTTACCGAGACTACTGTGGAATACCGAATTTCCCCTCAATTCTTACAAAAGAGCTCTATGAAAGTAGGCCGGGAGAATACGAAGCGAGTCTGCGAGCGTATCTAGCAGATGCATCCTCCGATGGCTTCGAACCGTTGCAGTTCGAATGATTCTCTATGTTGGACGTCAGACGTCCAACCGTGCCCTGGATTCCTCGGCATCGCGTGCCGCTTTCGAGCGGCGGCCTATGACCGACAAACGCACGCGCTTGACCTCTGTACATCTTGACCTCTGTACATGAGGGCCAGCACTACGAATTCGCGCAGCCCCTACCAGCACATGCTCGCGTTGTCGCTCCAAATGGCCCAGGTGAGCGTAGCTTCGGGACCCGTGCAGCCGGCCGGCCGCGTCTGGCCGTAATTGCGCGCCGGGTCAACGAAGTTCGGCTGGCTGGTAACGGTCGTATTGGTGAGGTTATAGTCAAGCAGCTTGTAGCTCGTGCGGTTTGAACGGTAGAGGTAGCAGTTCTGGTTCGGCATGGTCATGCGGGGGTCCGCTGGCCACTGGCCGATATAGGTAGGCACAAGCCCTGGCGCCACATTACTAGGCGCGTAGCTTCCCCAGGACGAACATTGGCTACGCCATCCGCCGCCCGTGTCTGGATACGCATTGTTGGTCGTGTAATAGAGCTCAAGTGCGGTTCGGATGCTCTGCATATCGCCCAAGCGCTTCGCGTCCGCAGCTTTGCCGCGCGCGGTTCCCAAGGACGCAAGCACAATAGAGGAGAGTAGTCCGATAATCGCGATGACGACGAGGAGCTCGATGAGGGTGAACCCGCGAGTTTCCAGAGTGTCCATGCAAATTTTTTAAAGTGTCCAAACAAGAACCGTGGCAATTATCGTAAGCAGCAAGACGATAAACAGAACTTTCTGCGCACCCGCGTCGTCCGTAGCAAGTCCCGTCTTGATGACAAGTCCTGTGAGCCAAGAGATCTTCGGCGGAGACGATTGAGCATATCGTGGCTCCTCGAATTGGATATCAGCCATAGCGCCAGCCTACCGCACATTACGCTTATCTGCCCCTACTTATCAACACCCATGTTGGACGTCAGACGTCCAACATGGGTGTTGGCAGTTCTTAAGAGAGCGCGGTGGAGAGCTTGGCGAGGCGGGTAAGGAAGGCCTCGCGGGCGGCGGGCACGTTCTCCGGCTGTCCCTGCCAGACTTGGAGCGCCTCGTCTTGGAGTGCCCTGGCATAACTGAACGTGAGCGGCCACGGAGCGCCAAGGGTGCGTGCCCGGCTCGTTATGGCCGCTAGATTCTCCGTCGCTTCCTCCGGCGACTCTCCCCCCGAGAGGAACAGGATACCGGCGACTCGCTTTGGCACGCCTTTCATGAGCGCCTCGAGCGTTACTTCGGCGACCTCCTCGGGCGTATCCTTGCGCGGGCTATCGTCCCCGCTACGCGCCATCGAAGTCTTAAGGAGGAGTCCGGCAATATCGACCGCATGCTCGGCGAGGACTGCGAACAGCGTCCCGAGCGTCTCTTCGATGACCACTTGCGAACGCGCGCGCGAATGAGTGCCCGCGAGCAGGACTTCCGGCTCAAGGATGGGTACGAGGCCTGCGGCCTGCGCCTCCTTCGCGTAGTTCGCGAACCGTTTTGTGTTCTCGTGGATTGCGGCGCTTGAAGGTAACATGCTCCCCTCTATGCGCAGTACTGCACGCCATTTGGTGAATACGGCCCCATCACTCTTGAAGGCGGCGAGTCGCTCCGGGAGCCCGATGAGTCCCTTCGTGATGAACTCCGCACTGCCCGGGTTTGAGGGATGAGAGCTCTCCGGGAAGGGCTCCGTCCCTTGGTCAACCTTGATACCGGGAGCGATACTGCGCGCGGCGAGCGAGTCAGGGAAACGTCTCTTATCGTCTCCCTTCTGCGCGAAGGTTTCTTCGTGGAGAATAATGCCCGACAAATACTCCTCGATGCCGGGGGCACCAAGGAAGAGGTCGCGGAATTGTCGCCGTACTTCCTCACTTGCGGCAATACCGTAGCGTGCGAGACGCTTGGTCGCTGTCGGCACGCTCTCGTCAGCGGCGAGAATCCCTTTACCAGGGGCGACGAGCGCGCGGGCCACGTCAGACAGGTCGGTCATGTATGTATCGTAGCACCTAGGGGTGGTATACTCCGCCCCATGGACTTTGTAGCTATCGGGGACACGACGGTTGATGAGTTTATCCGGCTCAAGGACGCTAAGACCCACTGTGATGTAAATGGCGAGAACTGCACCATCTCGATGAAGTGGGGCGACAAAATTCCCTACGAATTCTCCGTTCTCGTGCCAGGGGTAGGCAACGCGGCGAATG
>DATEBU010000002.1:0-4412 GCA_036516675.1 Minisyncoccota bacterium | reverse complement strand
GGTACGACTGCCCCCACTGTGAGCGGGTCACGAAGCACCACGCGCTTACGGTGAAGCGGGTCTACTCGTGCCAGGAGTGCGGCGACCAGGTGAGCCCCACTGCGGGGACCATCTTCCACAAGTCGAGCACGTCTCTCCGCTCGTGGTTCTATGCCATCTACTTGATGGCGCAGACCCGAACGGGGATCGCGGCGAAGCAGCTCGAACGCGAACTCGGGGTGACCTACAAAACCGCCTGGCGCATGTTCACGCAGATTCGCACGCTGATGGGCGAAGACCTGCACAATCTGGGCGGCGAGATCGAGGCCGCCGAAAGCTATTTCGGCGGTAAGAAGTCGGGCGGCAAGAAGGGGCGCGGTGCCCCCGGTAAAACCATCGCCTTCGGCATGGTCGAGCGACAAGGCAGAGCCAACGTCCGAATAGTCCCAAACGTCAAGACGGCGAGTCTCATGCCGCCCCTGTACCGCAGAGTCCCTCAGCACCAGGGCCACACGATCTACACCGATGAACTCGCTAGCTACAACCTCTTGACCAAGCTCGGGTACACCCACCACAGCGTGAACCACAGCCGCGAGGAATGGGCGAGAGGGAGCGCCCACACGAACACCATTGAAGGGTTCTGGAGCATGGTCAAACGAGGGATCGGCGGCGTCCACCACGCGGTAGGGCGGCACTATCTCCAGACCTACTTGGACGAATACGTGTTCCGCTACAACCGGCGGAAGAACGAAACCCCGATGTTTATTTCCCTGCTGGAGCGGGTTCCCGCCTTGGCTGTGGAATAGGTTGAGCCGCTTTGTGGAGCAGCCGTTCGAAGTCCTTTTTGGTGAACGGCTGCTCCACAGGCTGCGCTTTTCTCGCCATAGCACTACCTCCGAAATCCAGTCTAGCAGAGGATTACGTGATGTCACGGGATAGTTACCATGATCTGGTGCTGCTTCCATCGGAACCTCCAGCCGCAGAAGCCCGTCCGTGAGAAGTGGCAGGCAGCGGGAGTCTGGACACAGGAACTCGAAGCTCTGCCTAAGCCGGAGCCATCTTGATCCTTGGGGTCAATACCGACTTTAGGCACTGGCATGACCTTGACCGGCTTGCTCGGGACATTCGAGCGGTCGGTTTTTTATGGATTCGCTCCGTCTTTCTTCCAGGTCCTTTCCTGTACCTCTTCCTTCTCGCATGCAGGGCAGCAGGACTCCAGGTCCTCCTTGTCGTCGCCCGTGAGTCGCTCGTTGGCGGCAGCTTTGAGGCCACCGCCAAAGAAGCCACGAAGTACGCTCACCTTGTTGCAGCGTGGGAGATCGGAAACGAGTGGGACCAAGAGTCCCCCAGCTCCTGGGACCTGCCAGGCTCCGAGGTCACCCGTCTAGGCCGCTGCTTCCGTACAGAGCTGCCCGGCGCCCTCCTCGTCCTCGGCGGCCAGGTGAGCGGAGACCCGAACTACCTAGAGGACGTGGACCTCAGCGTCTTCGACGGAGACGCTCTTCACACGTACGGGGAGCGGCCCGACGGCTGGTCCGATTCGACGTGGGGCTTCGGCTGGGCGGCGGAGCTGATCGATAACTACTGCACCGAGATCGAAGAGAATCACCATTACCCACTCCCGATCTGGATCACCGAATACGGGGCTCCAGCCAGCGACTTTGGCGGAAGCGAGACCGTCCGAGCCCACTACTACGGAGCAATGGCAGAGACGTTTATTCGCCACGGGGGGGTCTTGGCGGCTTTCCCGTTCAAATGGGAAGACGATGGAGTCGAAGGCTTTGGCCTGCTCGACTTGAACCGTAAGCCGAGGCCAGCGCTCACCGTCGTAAGCGCCATTGCCCTATCCTTAGCGAGTAGCGATGAGGAGGAATCACCGACCGTGACTATCGAAGAGCTGGCGACAAAGCCCCAACGCGACGATCCCGACCACGAGTACGGGATCTGGGGAAAGATCGAAGGGAACGGCCCGCGGTTCGCTTGGGCCAACACCCCGGAGTGGCTCCCCATCATCGAGATCAATGGCGAAGCCGTGGTCATCGAGAAGAACGGAGAGCCCTACCGCCCTCAGTAGCCCAAGCCTGGTATACGCCGGTGCTCGCTTGGGCTCAAGAACAGTCCGGCAAGACCCCCTACGTCTTTGGAGGCCGCCACGTTCCCCCACAATTGGGGTGGGACTGCGCGGGGTTCGTCATGGAGGCGTTTGCACAGATCGCTGTGGACATCGACCCCGACCACGGCATCGACTTCACCAACGCTCAGCGTCTGCTCGACCACTGCGACATAGTCCCCTATGACGAACGCCAGGCTGGAGACCTCATCTTCTTCGAGAGGACTTACCCCACTGTGGGGGCCAGCCACGTCGGGATAGTGATATCGCTTGGGGTAATGATCGACGATCACCAGAGGAACGCGGAGAGCGGGCCGGGAGAAACGAGCTACAACACGGCGTACTGGAAGAGTCGCTACCTGGCAGTCGGGCGCGTACGGCGCTAGGCGTCGAGGTGAAGGAGCTGCGCTTCGAGTTCGTCTATTCTTGCGGAGAGCCGGCCGTTCTCACGTTCGAGGCCCCAAGTCTGCTCCCTAATCCTCGCAGCCATCTTGGAGAAGTTGTCGCCTGCCCAAACCTCTAGGTCGTATTTGTAATGCTGGCGCGCCCACGAGCCAATTGTTCCGTCGTATAAGGCAACGCTCGCGTCGTACAGCTTCTGCCCTTCTTCTAGTTCCTCGTTGCTGATCGGCCTGTAAGTGGCCATGCTTACCTCTAGGCGCGTGGCTTCTGGCGGATGCTGGGCTATAAGGTGGTTGAGATAATGCGCAATCCGCTTTGTCTGCCAGTAGCGATCCGCGTTTTTCTGCCACCAATCGTCCTCTTCTACTTGCAGCTTTTCCCGAAGCGCCGCGACTATCGGCCCCTCGTTGGTCTGACGTAGTATCCGCAGAGCCCAGAATCCATCCCCTCGGTCGATCCACCTTCCCGCCTTAATGCTTGCACCTCTGGTGTTCTCCACTTCCACAAAGCGCCCAGATTTGTGAGATGGTGGCCCATCGAATACCACGTCGATGTACTCGTCTGGCTGGCTATGAAGGCGCTCGATCTCCGTCGCCTCTTTCTTGCGAATCAGCTCTAGCAGCTCATCGCAGCGTTTCTGGAGATTGGCGTAGGCCGCTTTGGTCACCATTGGACCTTGCTCTAACTCCCTGATCCGCGCCGCCATCTGTTTCGCGTCCTCAATACCAATAGGAGCCGTTGAACCGGGCGCTATAGCCCAGTAGTTTTCAATTGCCTCTAGTCGGTTGTCGCTGATTGGCTCTACGCGCTCAACGATCTTGGTCAACTGTTCTCCTCCTCAGATCAATCGGGGGCATGGTCCCCATCATGGCGAAGTCTCCGATTGCCGCCACTGCAAGCTCTGGGTCGTCAGTGACGAACCCGCAGCCGCCAGCCTTACGAATGCAGCGGAGCCGAAACCACTGAATCGGTTCGACCCCGCCGTTCCAGTCCTTCCATTCAACGGCGAAGAAGTGACCTTCAGCGACTCCCACAGTATCAGGCCACCCCTTTCCCGCCTCCGGCCCGGCTACCAGCGCGATCGGGAGCCACCCCTGCTTAAGGAGCAGCTCTCGACCGCGCTGGCGAATAGAAGCCTCGGACACCTAGCCGAACAGCATACCGGCGCTATCGACGACGATCTCAGCGGCGGCGAGTCGTTGGCGGCTTTGCTGGAGCCGCGCGAGTGCGTCTTGCCGGGGGGGCAGGCTCTTTCTCCTCCTCATCGTCGTCTTCGTCGTCCTCCTCATCTTCATCATCGTCTTCGTCCTCGTCGTCTTCTTCGTCTTCATCCTCCTCCTCCTCCTCCTCCTCGTCGTCTTCGAGGGCGGCCTTGAGCACGTTTTCGAGTTCTTCGTCGTCCTCTTCTTCCTCCTCTACAGCCTTCTTCGAGGGGGCCTTACGGGCCGGAGCTGACGCCGCACCGGCGGGAATCGGAGAGAACGCCTTCCCTTCGAGGATAGTCGAGGTAACGATCTGGGACTCGACGCGGTCATCCCCGCCGGAGGTGGTGTACTCGCGGTCCATCACGGCCGCGGCGAAGAACTTGCCCTTGGCCCTGGCTTCGAGCAGCTTAGCGAAGGCCGCGTGGTCTAGGTACTTCTTAACGCGCTTACCCACCTCGACCATCTTTGCCTTGTCGATGCCGACTGCCTCGCACAAGATACCGAGCCCGAACTGCGCGCCCTCCTTCATGGTGGTCGTGTGGTTGACGACGCCGCCGATGCCCTCGGCCAGGCCGTCCCGGGCGATCACCTTCCAGCGGAAGTAAGCGTCACCGTTGTGGTCTTCTGGGGAGGGGGAGACGCCGAGCACCTCGAACTTGTAGGTGCCCTCGGGGAGATGAGCGGAGCCGCCGGCTCCTGAGTTGACCGATTCGTCT
>DATEBU010000001.1:0-8069 GCA_036516675.1 Minisyncoccota bacterium | reverse complement strand
GACTCGAGTTACCTGGATGGCGAGTGGGGAGTCGAGGAAGACGGGCACCTTGGGCAGAGAACCCTCCTCGAAGAAATTCGAAAGCTCGTAGAGCATGAGCTGTGTGCGTTCCATCGAGAATGCGGGGATGAGAATGGTGCCACCCTTGGTGATGGCTGTGGACAACGCCTCACGAAGATTCCGGACACGTTGTTCACGCGGCGGATGCAATCGGTCGCCGTAGACGCTCTCCATGACGAGCGCGTCGGCGTCCCCGATCGCTTCCCAGTCGGGTAGCAGAGGCGAGGGCGCATTGCCGATGTCGCCCGTGAGTGCCACCGCCGTTCCACTCTCATCCCTGATACGCACTGAAGCCGAACCGAGGATGTGGCCCGTGGTGCGCAGCATCGCCGAGAGCCCAGGGGCGACCTCCCGCTCCTCATGGTATTCGACCGTCTCGACGAGTTCCATGGCTTTCACTGCGTCCTCTTCGCTGGACAGAGGGTCGAGCCCGCGGCGCTTCGCATCCTCCCCGAGTATGCCGACCGAGTCTTCGAGAATGAGGCGGGTGAGATCGGCCGTGGGCGGTGTCATGAAGATCCTCCCCGCAAAGCCGTCTTTGACGAGCTTGGGAATACGCCCCACATGGTCGAGATGCGCATGGGTCACGAGGAGCGCATCAATACTCGCCGGCTTAAAGGGGAAGGGCCCGTAGACGCACTCTTCGCAAATGTGAGCGCCCTGTTCGAGACCGCAGTCTACAAGTACCTTCCCTTTCTCTCCTTCAATCAAAAAGTTTGAGCCGGTAACCTTCTCTGCGCCGCCATAAAATGTAAGTCTCATGCCTGCAGTATAGAACGCCAACAGCCGCCACTTACGTGTGCGGCTGTTGGCGAGGAGTCATTCCATGTATAGCAACTGTACGGTGCCAGGTGGGAAAAGCAACAGTGGCTCTCGGATCCCTTCGACACGCTTGGGGTTCAACCAAGCACACCTCAATGCAGTACTCCCAGAAGATTGGCAATTGCGTTTTTAAGGAATGACCCCACCCTTCATTATACAGGCCTTTGATGAAGGGTCTGTGGAGAACCCCACTTCACCAAGGCTTCGCGGGGTCCGGCCTACTCGCCATGACGCTTGTAGCTGTGGAGCATACTCTTGCCGAACCAATACTCTATCTCATGAACAGCTTCCTCGGGAGTCTCGGAGGCGTGGACGATATTGGCGACGGCACGCTTCTCGGCGTTGGCAACCGCTGGTGAATCATTGGAGAAGTCGCCCCGGATGGTGCCCATGTCGGCCTGATATGGAAGCGTTGGACCGCAAATCTTGCGGACCATATCCACAGCATGCGTGCCTTCGACGACCATTTTCACGAGTGGCGCCGAAACCATGTAGTCAACAACCCACCGGCGTACGTGCGGGCCGATTACTTCAGCGTTTTTAGTACCAAAATCTTCCATCGGGTCATAGCCATATTTCTCATAGGTACCAAGCGTCTTCATTCCAAGGCGCGTAATCCATGCCGGATCTTTGGGATAGTGGTTATCAATCTGTTCGGCTGTGGGCTGGAACATCTCGAGGGCGACAATCTTCAGGTCGCGCTGCTCGAAGCGCTTGATAATCTCACCGACAAGCCCCTTCTTGACGCCATCGGGCTTCACCATCACGTAGGTCCGCTCTTCTTTTGGGTTCTTAGTAGCCATAATGTAAAAATAATCCGCTAGCTGGCGGGTATGGCGGCAGTATACCCGAAAGTTGATTGAAGTGCTATGCGGCAGTGGTTGGCGCCGACGAAACCTCATAGCCAAGATCTCCTAATCGTGAGGTCGCTTTGTCTAAGAAATACATCCAGTGGCTTAGGCCTATGTCCTCATTGCGCTCCTGCCAGTTAGCGTATATCTCGGCAGCGGTAACCCAGGCGAGGGTAAAGTTCTCATGCGCCTCAAGCTGGACTGGTTGCGGCTCTGTGCTCCTGGCGATGAGGAGAAGGCAGGTCGCTCGCGCGAGACGGTTCACATTCTTTGCCTTGTTGCGATAGTGGCACAGTGCCTCGGCTATCGTTTCTGTGTGGGAGAAGTCATATAGACCGCTTTCTTCACGTACTTCGCGCAAAATACCTTGTGTCATATCCTCATCAGCTTCGACACCGCCCGCGAACAAAATATAGAGACCGTCGAGCTCTCGCTTTCCAATCCCAAAGAGGCCGGTTGTAGGGTCATAAATAACTGCGCAGCCGCCATCCCGCCGCTCCTCGTTCTCTCTCGGTATCCCGAACTCTGGGATATCTCCTCCTTCCGCCATAGGCCAAGCATAGCGCAAAAAGAGTGCCGGGGCTTTCGCTCCGGCTACTCCGCCTGCGGATGCATAGCCACCACCAGCGTACTGGCTGTTCGACCGTATTCCGTCTGCAACTCCGCCGTCTCGGGCCTTTCCCACGAGTTAGGTCGGGTGCTTTTGATCGGGCTACGATTAGTATAGCGCCTACTTGGTCACCACGAGTGCACCACCGATCTCAATGAGGATAGTGTGTTCGAAGTGCGCAGAGCGGGAGCCGTCCTTGGTGCGGTAGGTGTAGCCGTCGGGGGCGAGTGTGACGGCGCCCTTGCCGAGAGAGGCGATGGGCTCCAAGGCGAGTACCATACCCTCTTTCAGGAGGAGGCCGGCACCAGCGCGGCCGTAGTTAGGCACGAAGGGCTCTTCGTGCACATCACCCCCCACGCCGTGACCACCCAAGTCCTTAACCACCTAGAGGCCTGCGCTCTCGATTACCTTTTGTATTGCGTGACCGATGTCGCCCATGTGCGCGCCCGGCTTGGCCGCCTCAATGCCCGCCGCGAGCGCCTCCTCAGTCGTGCGCATAAGCTTCGTCGACCTGACATCTACCTTCCCAACGGGCACCGTAATCGCCGCGTCCACATACACGCCTTCGTGAGTGAGCACCAAGTCGAGCCCAACGATGTCGCCCTCTTTGAGCGTCTTCGGGTGCTCATTCGGGATGCCGTGCACCACCTCGTCGTTAATCGAGACACAGAGCGTGGCCGGAAAGGGGCGCACCGCGCCGTCTGGGGAGTAGCCAATCAGGGACGGAGTGTCGCCCCCCTCGCGTATCAAATGCTCGGCGAGATCATCGAGCTCCTCGCTCGACACCCCAGGCGCAACCTTCTTTCCGAGTGCTACAAGCACCGCCCTGAGCCGGCGTCCCCCCTCAATGAGTTTCGCCCGCTCCGCGTCGCTTGCAATCGTCATGCCGCAGGCCCCGAGTCTTCTCGAGGGGGGAGCTCAAGAGCTTTCTTGATGTCAACCGCAATCGCCTCCACTGACCGCTCGCCATCAATATCAATGAGCGCCCCGACATCGCGGAAGAGCGCGATAGCCTTGACGGTAAATTCATAGTACTCCTTGAGCCGCTCCTCGACCGCGTGGTCGTCGGCACGACCAGAGACTTTGCGGCGTCCCTCAAGTCGGCGCCCAACCTCTTCATCCGAAATAATGACATTGATGACGGTAAATGGCCGCCCGAGCCAGGCGAGCGAGCTGATGTTGAGCTCAGCCTCCTCAATCTTACGGTTGAAACCGTCGAAGATGGCGCTCGCCCCTTCTGGGATGGCAAAGAGTGATTTGAGATACAGGTACATCGCGAACCAGTGCGGGGAGAGGAAGCCAGCCTCGTTCTCCTTCTTCAACCGCCGACCCACGGGTGTATCCTCGGCCTCAAGTGCGCGGAAGAGCGCCCCGGAGATGAAGATAGGCCAGCCAGTCTCCTCCCCGAGGAGCTTGGCCTGAGTCCCCTTCCCGCACCCGGGCTTCCCGACGAAGAATATGGTCTTGGTCTCCATCAATTCACTCTACCATCTCTAATATTCACGCAAGGAGATCTGGGCGTCGAGCTTTTGGGCGAGGTCGAGAGAGACCTGGACGGCAATCAGAAGCGCGGTACCGCCGAGCACAAGCGTGGTGATGCCGGTTAGCCCCTGGATGATAGAGGGCGAGACGGCGATGAGGCCGAGGAAGCAGGCCCCAGGGAGGGTGATGCGGTTCACCACCGCGCCGATGTAGCGCTCGGTCTCGGGCCCAGGGCGCACCCCAGGGACAAAGGCGCCCGACTTCTGCAGGTTGTCGGCGACGCGGTGCGGCTCGAAGGTGACGGCCGTGTAGAAGTAGGTGAAGAGGACCACGAAGGCGAAGTAAACCGCACCGTAGGCCCACGGATTAGCGAGGAAGCCTGCGTACCAGAGCGATGCGCTCTGCAAAAAGGCCATGTTGAGACTCGAGAGCATCGAGAGCGCCATCTGCGGCAATAGAAGGAGCGAGAGCGCGAAGATGATGGGGATGACGCCCGCCTGCAGCAGGCGGATGGGGAGATAGGTTGCCGCACCCGAGGAGAGCGCCGCACCGCGCACCGCCCGCGCATAGGCGATAGGTATCGAGCGTTCGGCGTCAGAGACTACCACCACGGCATAGGTCATAACGATGGCCAGGAGCCCAAAGCCCAGGTACGCCGGGATATCAGCGGCGCTTGCGGCGAAGATGGTTTGCGAGAGAGCGGCCGGGATACTCGCCACGATACCGGCGAGAATGATGAGCGAGACACCGTTACCAATACCGAATTCGGTAATGAGCTCACCGATCCACATGAGCAAGAGGGAGCCGGCGGCCACGAGCGCAATGTTCGCGATGAGACCCAAGGTGCCCAGGTGCACGATAACACCCTGACTCTCAAGGAGGAGGAGGAAGCCCACCCCCTGCAGGACGGCAATCGGGACCGTGAGGAAGCGGCTCCACTGGATGAACCGTGCCCGGCCCGCCTCACCCTCTTCTGAATATGCGGCCTTCACCTGGGGAAAGATGATAGTCGCAAGCTGCATGATGATGGAGGCGGTGATATAGGGGCCCACGCCAAGCATCATGATGGAGAGACTCGAGAGCCCGCCGCCCGAGAAGATGTTCAGGAGGCCGAAGAATTGGTTATCGGCGAAGAATGCCGCGAGAGCATCGCGGTTAACGCCCGGTATAGGAATAGCGGCGAGGAGGCGGAAGAGCGCAAGGGCCCCAACAAGAAAGAGCAGTCGCGCGCGAATCTCGCGGTCGGCGAGCGCGAGCTTGAGCTTATGGATAAAGCGCAAAATCATTATGAAACCCCCAGGGTGGCGCCAACGCTCTCGAGCGCCCTACGCGCGGGCGCCGAGAACACACAGCCGCGAACGACAAGGGCCTTCGTGACTCTCCCCGTACCGAGAATCTTCACCTTCGGGAGGCGGCCGCCCGAGCGGCGGACAAGCCCTTTCGCGAACATCGTCGCAGGTGAGACAAGCTCTCCTGCGGCGTAGCTAACCTCGAGCGCCGCGAGATTCACCGGAGCATAGGTGAGCCGCTCGCTACGGACTGTGCGGGCGCGATTCTTGCCATAGCCGCGACGCTTCGGGAGCTTCTTCAATTGGTCGCGCGCTTCGGGGCGAATCTTGTGGCCGGCGCGCGCGGTCTGGCCCTTGCCGCCTCTACCGCTGGTCTTGCCGCGCGTACCGCCACGACCCACCGGCTCGCGGCGGACACGCTTCGTCTTTGGAGTGAGGGTGTGGAGCTGCATACAGAGCCCGGTTACACGCGAATCTGGGCGAGTGCAGCCACAGTAGCACGCGCGATGGTGAGATTGTTCTTAGAGCGGGTATGTATCTTGGCGACAACATCCGTGACGCCCGCGAGCTCAAGTACCGTGCGCATCGCGCTCCCCGCGACAAGCCCGCGCCCCGGCGAGGGAATCACCTCGACGATTGACGAGGAGTACTTAGTAGAGATGCCGTGCGCGAGTGACCCGCTCTTGGTACGCGTGACCGTGATGAGGTGCTTCTTGGCGTCACGAGTGGCCTTGTCTATAGCAAGCGCCGTGTCGGCGCCCTTACCGAGACCTACCCCTACCCGGCCGTTCTTGTCACCTATCACCACCGTGAGGCTGAAGCTGAAGCGCCTCCCGCCTGCCATCACACGCGCCACGCGTCGCGCCTCGAGGGTGACCTGGTCGAACTCGCCTCTCTCTCTCGGCGCGCGTCCCGCACGCGGGGAGCGCGCCCCCCTCGGCGCGCGACTGCGTGGGGAGCGCTTATTTGTGGCGGCCACTTCAGGCGCTACCTCTGGGGTCACAGGTATCAGAGCCTCAAGAGGCTCCGTGCTCTCGACGACTACCTCGTCTTTCTTCTCCGTCTCCTCAATAATTGTATCCATATCGTCGTATGAGTCCCCTGTATTTAAAATTGCAGTCCACCTTCGCGTGCAGCGTCCGCGAGCGCTTTTACCTGGGCACCATATTCGTAGCCACCTCGGTCGAAGACGACGGCTCCTATGCCTACGGCCTTCGCACGCTTGGCGACCGCCTCCCCCACCGCGCGCGCCTGGGCACCCTGGGCACCTGGAAACTCACGTCCGTAAGCTGCCGCGAGCGTGGCACCTGCATCGTCATCAATAAGCTGTGCTGAGACGAAGCGGTTACTACGGTATACCGCAAGACGAGGGCGTAGAGCGGTCCCTACAATGCGCCCACGAATACGCGCGTGGCGGCGCTTACGGAGATCGTTCTTGCTCGTGGTATTCGATCGCATGATGGAGTGGATTACGAGGCTTTCTTGCCTTGCTTGCGGCGAATAACCTCGCTCTCGTATCGAATACCCTTGCCGAGATACGGCTCGGGCGGCTTCACCCGTCGCACCACCGCCGCGAACTGGCCCACCGCCTCTTTGTCTGGGCCCTCGAGCGTGATGATATTCTTCTCGACCTTGGTCGCCACATCCTCGGGAATGGGGAGCGCGACCGGGTGCGAGAGGCCGACCGTGAGCACCAACTCCCTCTCGCGAGCCTCGACACGGTAGCCGACGCCATCAAGGATAAGGCGCTTCACGTAGGGCGTCTCGACGCCTTGAACCATGTTCCGCACGTGCGACGCGAAAGTCCCCGTGAGAGCCTTCGCCAGTCGGGAGCGATCCTTCGCCTCGACCATGACTCCTTCGGGGGCCACCGTGATGGAGATACTGGGGTGCACGCGGCGCGTCAAGGTCGCCTTCGTCCCCTTCACCGAGAGGACACCGCCCGCCACCGCGACGGTACTCTTCCCTACGGCTATCGGTCTCTTGGCGAGGCGGCTCATACGGTTACTTGTAGTGAGTATCATCGAACTACCAAATCTCGAACAGCGCCTCGCCACCAAGGCGATTGCGCCTCGCCTCCGCGTCGGTAACGATGCCTCCCGAGGAGGAGAGAATGCGCGCACCCGCGCCACCCTTGACCTGGTGTGCCTCTCGACTCCCCGCATAGAGTCGACGACCCGGCTTTGAGAGCCGCTTCACGCCGCGCAGCTTTGGCGCGCCGCGATCATCAAAGGCGAGTGTGGTAGTAATCAGCCGCTCACCGTCTTCAACGGTCTCGATGAAGCCAAGCTCGCGGAGCTTCTTCGCAATCGCGAGCAGGTGAAGGGAGCGCGGTACGATAACCTCGCGCTTGCCTACCATGGCCGCGTTTTGGAGCCGAATGATAAAGTCGCCGACGCGGTCCGTTATCATAGATAGTGAGTTAGTCGAACTACCATGATGCCTTCTTAACACCCGGGATCTTGCCCTCGCGCGCGAGCTCGCGGAATTGGATACGCGAGAGCCCAAACGCACGCAGATAGCCGCGCGAGCGGCCCGAGATAGCACAGCGATTCTTGATGCGCACCGGTGAGGAGTCACGGGGGAGCTTGGCGAGACCCTCATAGTCACCGGCAGTCTTGAGCGCACGCCGCTTGACGGCGTACTTCTTGACGAGCTTCTCGCGCTTTGCGAGACGTGCCAGCTGAGATGTCTTTGCCATAGAAAAAATAAAGCTCTGGAAGAGCGTATTTGCAGATTATCAGCGTTTTGCGCTTGCGTCAACGAGCGGGAGGCCGAGGTGGCGGAGGAAGGTCTCGGCTTCTTCACGGGACTTCGCAGTCGTAACGATGGTGACGGCGAGACCGAAGACATCCTTCAAGTTCTCGTCGCCCGTCTCGGGGAAGATGGTGTTCTCACGGAGCCCGAGGGTGATGTTGCCCATATCATCAATGGCGGAAGGCGGGAGACCGCGGA